>JAZGGT010000122.1:0-5436 GCA_036480555.1 Bacteroidales bacterium
TTAAAATCATTTTAAATAAGAAGCTTGTACAGAGGGCATTTTTAACATATTATTAAAGAATTGTGGCACGATCAGAAACAAAATTTACCTCAACTCCGTAATTATGACCAGGATTGAAAAGGGGGACTCGTCCCCCCGGGTGAAACATTGATCAAATAATTTAACCCCTTCGCCATCTGTTATGCAACCATTACAGTATGGCGCAGGTCTTACCAATAGTTGAAAATGCTGGATGAGAAAGAAATAATTGAAGGATGTTGCCGGCATGACAGAAAAGCCCAGAAAGCTTTATATGATAAGTATGCTTCTATTCTTCTTGGGGCTTGTATCCGATATTCCGGGAGAAGGGATGAAGCAGAAGACATCTTGCAGGATGGGTTGATCAAGGTATATTTTAATATTAAGGATTTCACAGGAAAGGGATCATTTATTAACTGGATGAAAAAGATCATGGTAAATACAGCCATAACACATTATCACAGGAACCTCAAACACCATTATCACCAGGATATTGAGGATATCCGTGAAATGGATATAGAAGGATCCCTGTTTGATACGGCTGATTTTACCCGCGAAGAGTTATTCGGCATAATCAAGGAATTGCCACAGGGATACCGGATGGTCTTTAACCTTTATGCCGTGGAAGGATATAAACACAAAGAAATAGCAGAACTCCTGAAAATCGATGTTAACACATCCAAGTCACAATATTCAAGGGCAAGGAGCATGATCCGGAAAAAGCTCAATTCCCTGAAAAAAATCGCAGAGAAAGTAGATGAACAGGAACGATAGAAATATTGAGGAACTTTTCCGTACGCTGTTTGAACATTTCACGGTAAATCCTTCACCCGGACTATGGAAAAAGATCCAGGCGAAAATTACGTGGAAGCAATTCCTGTCTTCCGGGCTGAACTCTTTCAATATATACTACCTGGCTCTGATCATTACACTGGCAGGTGCAGGTACATATTTTATGCTTTCCCATACGGGCCCCCGGGAGATCACTGAAAATAGTGAGATCATACAGTCCAGCCAGGCCATCCAGCCTGAGCCGACATATGATAAGGTGATTTCCCATAAAGACCAGATAGCAGCAATCGTAGTGGCAACAGGATCTGTCGAATCCACACCTGTGAAAAAATCTGGTACTGAACCAGCCTCCCGGGCTGCAACCCTGCAGAAGAAGTCCAATGATAACACAATACCCGAAAAAAATACAGCAGATCTGGAACACGGATCAGAAACTACAGAAACCTCAGAAGCACAGGCTGCATCATCCGAAAACGGATCCGGTGCTGAACCTGAGACCATCCTGGTCAGGATTGATTTTAAGGCCAATCCTCTGAGTGGTTGTTCCCCCCTGGCGGTGAACTTTCAGAATTTTTCTGAGAATGCCACCGGAACAAGCTGGAATTTTGGTGACGGAGGTAATTCTGATGAATTAAATCCCTCCTATGTATTTGATGAACCGGGAGAGTTCCTGGTTACCCTTAAGGTCCGGGGGAAAGACGGACTGGAATACAGCCGGCAGCAGACTGTCCAGGTATTCGAAACCCCAAAGGCCCTGTTCGAGTTTGACGAGGATTTGAAGCCTGCCAAAAACCAGCCCATTAATTTCTACAATTACTCCCGGGGGGGCGATTATTATGAATGGGATTTCGGGGATAACCAGCGATCTGACTTGCAGGAACCCATCCATTTCTATCATGAGGCAGGCAATTATCATGTTAAATTGAAAGTCTGGACCGACCATCAATGCTATGACTCTCTGGTAGTCTTCAATGCCTTTACCACCCAGGAGCAGGATATTAAAGCCCCCAATGCCTTCACACCCAACCTCAATGGTCCCACAGGAGGCTATTATGATGTGAATGATTATAATAATACCGTATTTCATCCTGTCACCAATGGTGAGTTACTCGAATTCCAGCTGAAGGTATTCAACCGCAAGGGAGTGCTTCTCTTCGAAAGCAATGATATCAGTATAGGCTGGGACGGATATTACAGTGAGCAATTGATGAAACAGGATGTATATATCTGGAAGATCAGGGGAAAGTTCGATAATGGCAAAACCTTCGTGGAAAGTGGCGATGTTACCCTGATAAAACAAAACTGATCAGCACCTGTAACGTAATGACCTGAAATCCCTTGATCCATATTCTCCATTTGCAGTTTATCCTGCAGTTTGCATTGATTCATGGAAATATAAAGTTATTATGAAACCTATGCACTATTGTTTCGTTTAATTGAATATTATTTTATGCAGACTCTCAACCTATAATCGTGAAGAAACTCCCGGTCATATCTTTGTTATTCCTGTTTTGTTTCTCTACGTATGGCCAGGATCCGCAATTTACGCAGTTCTATTCCGTCCCACTGTATCTTGCTCCATCCTTTGCCGGGGCAACACAGCAACACAGGATCGCTACAACATACCGTAATCAGTGGCCATCAATGCCAGGTACCTTTGTGACTTACGCATTTTCATACGATCATTTCTTTTCAAACTTTAACAGCTGAGTTGGTGTATTGATCCTCATGGATGTAGCCGGATCAGGAAACCTGAGTACCACGAATATCGGTATACAATACTCCTATGACATCAAGCTCACTGATTTCTGGCACCTGAGGCCCGGGATAAAGGTACTATATACACAGCGGGGGATTGATTTTAATAAATTGCTATGGGGGGACCAGATCTCTCCGGGTGGCATCACACCAACCATTGAGGTCCCTTCCCTGGATAAAAAAGGGGATATTGACGCCGCTGTTTCCCTGCTGGCCTATTCTGACAGGGCATGGTTCGGCTTTTCTGTGGACCATCTATTCCGCCCCAACTACTCCCTTTACGGGGATGTATCCCGGTTATCCATGAAGTATTCAGTATTCGGCGGGTACCAGTTGAGACGCAAGGGGAGATTGCTCAAGCCCGTAGATGAGACCCTCTCCGTTGCCGGCCTGTTGAGACACCAGGCCCTGATCACCCAGCTTGATATCGGGGTTTACTGGTACAAAAACCCACTGGTTTTTGGCCTGTGGTATAGAGGTATTCCCTTCTTAAACAGGGAGATCCGGGGAGATGCCATTTGCTTCCTGGTCGGCTACAAGATTGAACAATTCAGCGTAGGTTACAGCTATGACTTCACCATCAACAAATTATTGACCTCCACCGGTGGTGCACATGAGATCGCCCTGATCTATGAATTCACGAACAAGCGCAAAAAGAGGAAGCGCCATATGATTCCTTGTCCCGAGTTTTAGAAAGAATTTAGCTATATTTGCAGGGATTTTTTCGAACCCCATTAATCCTTGCAAATGAAAAATCTTTCGTTGATCCTTAATGCCGTGCTGATCGTCGCGGTCGGAGTTTTATTCTACCTGCATTTCAGCACCAAGGGAAGTGCCAAACCGGGTCCAGCCAGGACTGAAGGCATTAATCTTGTCCAACCCGATGTACCCATTGTTTATGTCAATATAGATACCCTTCTTAATAATTACGAGTATTTTACGGACATGCAGAAAGATTTCACTGACAAGCAGTCAGAACTTGAGGCTGAATTGAATAATCGTTCCAGGCAGTATGAAGCCAGTGCCATGGATGCTCAGAACAAGGTACAGAAAGGCCTGGTGACCCGCAGGGAAGCTGCAGAGCTTGAGCAACAACTGCTGGCAGAACAGCAAAGCCTGCTGCAATTGCGTGACGAGCTCACCATGCAACTACAGGAAGAGGAACAGGTCAGCAACCGGAAACTGATCAATGCCATCATGGAATACCTGAAGGTGTATAACGCAGAACAGAATTACCAGTTCATTTTCAGCAACAGCTTCGGTGATAATGTACTGTTTGCCAATGAACAGCTCGATATTACCTACATTATTCTTCCCGGACTGAATGAACAATACAGGGCTGAAAAAGCAAAATAATGTCCTTTGCCGATGCTTATCTTGAAAAGGTCAGCCTCCTACCATCTTTAAACATACAAGCTCCCGGCAAGGATCTGGCCATTGTGGTGGCCATTCCTGCATGCAATGAACCTGATATACTTAAGACCATTTCATCCCTGTTCCATTGCGAGCGTCCGCTTGGTGCAGTGGAAATTATCATTATCATCAACGCTGCCGAATCGGCTGGGGCTGATGTCCTCTCGCAAAACCACCTGTCCGAAAAAGAGGTACTTGCCTATGCCCGTAGCCACCATGAAAGAGGATTCCGGATTCTTGTTTCAAATGTACCCGGACTCCCGGACCGTGATGCAGGCGCGGGACTGGCAAGAAAGATGGCAATGGATCATGCCCTTAGCAGGTTCAACCATTTGAACAGGCCCGGGGGTATCATACTTTCCCTCGATGCAGACACGATTTGCGAGGATAATTACCTTATTGAAGTAGAAAGGCAATTCAGGGACTACCCCGATACAAAAGCCTGTAACATCCGTTACGAACATCCGCTTGAGGGATCTATCTTCACGGAATCAGTCTACAATGGTATAATTCAGTATGAGCTCCACCTGAGATATTATATCCAGGCGCTGCGCTTTGCAGGACATCCTCATGCTTACCATACCATAGGATCTGCATTTGGTGTCAGGGCAGACATATATGCAGCCCAGGGAGGGATGAATAAAAGAAAAGCAGGGGAAGATTTTTATTTTCTCCAGAAGATCATCCCACTTGGTGGATTTTATGAGATCAATTCCACAAGGGTAATGCCTTCACCCAGACCATCGGACCGTGTTGGATTTGGGACCGGTCCGGTGATCAGCAAATTTCAGCGGGGCGAAACCACCGAGCTTCATACTTACCATCCGGATGTTTTTTTTGACCTGAAGGTATTCCTGTCCACTGTCAGATCACTCTATAATGCAGGCCAGCAATCACTTCAGCAGGTACTGGAAAACTATCCTCCTGCACTGCGGGAAAACCTTCGGCATGAATTCATTTCAAGGATATTGGAGATCCGGGGGAACAGTGCCCGGGAATCCACATTCATAAACCGGTTTTACCGCTGGTTCAATATGTTCCGCACCCTGAAATACATTAATTATGCCCACCAGCATTATTATTCGCGGGTGCCTGTACTGGATGCAGCCAGGGAATTTTTATCAGGGACAGGTCCGGGATTTCAGCCTGCTGGTAGCGCAAAGGAATTACTGCTGTACTTAAGAGAGATCCAGAAAGGGAAGTAAAGGGCCTTTACTCTTCCTCCACAATTACAAAAACATCCTCATTCTCCTTCTTCATGAAGTATTGTTCACGGGCGAATTTCTCAAGGTTATCCCGGTCCGTTTTCAATTCGTTCAGCCTCCTGGAATCTTCTTCAATTCTCTCCAGGTAATATTGCTTTTCTTCTTCCATCCCGTGCAGTGTACTGAGGTACTTGACCCTGTCAATCAGGCTGTTGTTGTCGAAAATCAGGAGCCAGACCAGAAAAATCAT
>JAZGGT010000123.1:0-4298 GCA_036480555.1 Bacteroidales bacterium
CTTCCAGGATCAGGGGGCGTTGATCGGGTTTGATAATGGATACATTCAGGCCGGCACTGAAGACTGGGTAGAAAATATCGCCCCCCGAAGCAGTTTTACCTTCTCTGGAATTATCTGAACTGCGGAATACAAAGGCAAGCTCTTTTACCTCATCACCAGGATTAATACCATAATAATCGTCGATACTGGGAGTAATTCTTAGCTGATAAAGATCCGTGGCGATCCTTTCCATCTTGTATTTGGGAGAATTATCTCCCCAGGCCGGTGCATATTTCCAGTCCCCGGAATGGGAACTTTCCGTGGTAATGACCCCGGTGTGTGCATATACATCCCCTGTATATCCCATGAGGCCCTGGTTACCCTGGGTAGCATCATACGTGATGATCACAGAATCTGTCTGCACAGGGAAGGCCGGATCAGCAGTTATGATCTGCCCGGAAACATCCAATATACATACTAAAGCAAGAAAAATTCCAAGTCCCCTAACAATTCTCATAATGCAAAGATATTACTTAACCAGGTTACATTTTATTGTGGACAGGGGTGAAAAACAAACCCGGCCAAAGTGACCGGGTTTGCCATTGAGGGTATTTTAAAGCTATTGCTTTATAAATTTAGCAACTCCTTTATATCCTTTTTCACCATAGACAGTCAGGATGTATATTCCTTTATCCAGATTACTGGTATTCAGATTATATGATGTCCTCTTATCGAGCCGCATATGTGCGACCTGCTGACCGAGTAAATTGATTATTCTGATCTCGTTCATACCAACCTCGTTTTCAATATACATAACATCTGAAACAGGATTCGGGTAGAAGGTAACCTCCTGTATACGAATACTCTGTTCTTCAATGGCCAGAGGCGTGTCATTGTACCAAACCATATCCACTATATTTTCAACCCCTCCGACGGTATCTTTAACCGGGTACTTCCTATTGGGTTGACCACCCGGGAATTCAGAATTATCCCAGTCGCTGTCAATGCGGTATTTGTATTCCATAGTATCACCTGCTGCAATCCCCGAAATAGGCGCGACAACAGCTGGATGGGTAACATATATGCTATCGCCGTCCTTGTCGAAAAGTTCATCGTTATAAGTACCCCATCCGGTCATTGTACCTGCTACGTCTACATAGTTCTTCTTGGGTACAAAGGTTCCTTTAAGGATCTCATTTTTCATGTTAACAGACAGGATCACCGGTACGGATCCGGGAATCTCGTTGCTCCAGACGGATTTTGCATCCCTTGCACCCGGTATCACCGTGGCATGTCTTGCTGGTCCACCAGCAGGGAATTCGGAGCTGTCATCATCCCAGCTTCCGTCCATCCTGAATTTATATTCTATGATCTGTTCAAGATCGAGACTATCGATTGTAATCTCATATATGCTGTCGCCTACCGGAGTCAGGTGGTGATCCTTACCATCCCATCCGTTCAGGGTTCCAGCTATATCCACATAATTGGATGCGGAATCAAATTTACCTGCCCTGGCAGCATATCTCATATCCACACTGAATTTGATTTCTCCCATTGCCACAGGTTTTTCTTCGTTATTGAAGAAATGGCTCTTGAAGATCTGATAATTTTTCGCTACTATCGTATCTCTTTGCACTGTTTCTTCGACATCATCCATCTTAAATTTGTAGGAATATTTGGTTTCAGCTGTAATGCCATCATCAGCCTCAGTCAGTAATTTTTCATACCTGGCATCCGGTAATATACCGATCAGCAACTGGTCCATTTCGTATTCCGTGTCATTCACTGTGACATAAGCTTTGCCGGTGGCACGGTCAAAATTACCAAGCTCTTCCTGGTAGGTCAGGTCAAGCTTGAATTTTAGTGCAGGAGTAGGTTCGGAATACGACAAGGGGATGAAGAAATCACCGCAGCCATCTGTTGCTTGGTCCTTCGCTTCAAAATCCCAGCTTCCGCCATTGAATACAGCAGAGATACCTATGATGGTTGATCCTTCTTCTACCCCGTAGAATATACCCGGGGTAAAAGTAATGGTATACTTACCGTCGCCAATGTCAGTAAGCTCAGGGAAGTCAAAGCCTTCTTCCTTGGGCTGTGCATCATAATCAATCCCAGGATCACCCCACTCTTCTCCCCAGTTGTCTAAATTATCATAAAGAAAAGCAGCCGAGTGCATTCTTACTTTCGATGCAGCCGTTACGGGTTGTTTGCCTTCCGGGACACAGGCTTTGCTTGCATCCAGGGTAAGTGTAATTTCATCCCAGCCTGTTGCATTTGCAGGCTCGATACTGATGGCTGCAGGCATTTGTGCAATTGCCCATTGAGCCATCACCAGGAGAATGAATAAGTTAATTCCGAAAAGTAAAACTTTTTTCATAGCATATAAATTTTATTGTTTAATTGGGAAAAGTTAATTAGATCCGGTTGAAAAAATTCATATATAAAAATACGAATATTCAATCTGCCTGACTCCTAATTCAGCCTTTAAATGCTTAATTTTTAAAGACTTTTGGGAAGTAAATGCCGTGGAATCCCTTATTGCAAACGATTGCGGTAAAAATAAAGTATATTTGTAAAAATATCCATTTTTTTACTATTTCCTTAAAATTTTCCTAGTCCTGGATAAAGAAACCACATAATTTCATCCTGATTGATGCGCAGCGCACAAGTAACCATTAAAGATATTGCTGAAAAACTCGGGATTTCACCTTCCACCGTATCCCGGGCTCTTAAGGATCATCCCGACATCAGCAAGGCCACTAAACAAGCTGTCAGGGAACTGGCTGAAAAATTGAACTATGAGCCCAATGCCATTGCACTTAGTCTGCTAAGCAGCAGGAGCAATATCGTTGGACTGATTATTCCCGAGATAGTACATTACTTTTTCTCACAGGTGATCAGTGGGATAGAGGATGTAGCCAATGATGCAGGATATCATGTTATCATTTGCCAGTCCAACGAATCATATTCCCGTGAAGCCAGAAATGTACAGGCATTACTGTCGAGCCGCATAGATGGATTATTGCTGTCGATATCTAAGGAGACGAGAGATCTGGACCATCTGAGAAACCTACGGAAAAAGAACATACCCATTGTCTTTTTTGACCGTCTACCTAAGGATTTTGAGACTGATCACGTGATCATAGATGATTATAATGGTGCCTACCAGGCTGTAAAGCATCTCATTGATACCGGATGCAAACGGATCGCACATCTGGGAACAACCCAGGATATTGGAATTGGGAGGGACAGATATAATGGTTTCATTCAGGCCCTGAAGGACCATGACCTTCCCATTGATGAGCGGCTTATAGTCAGTTGTGATACATACAAAGCAGCCCGTCTTGTAACCAGGAGGCTGATCTATGAGTTAAATCCTGCAGACGGGATATTCGCCGTAAATGACATGACTGCAATTGGTGCACTTCAAACTGCGAAAGAATGCGGAAAAAGAATCCCGGAAGAACTGGCAATAGTTGGCTTCAGCAACGGTATTTACTCTAATATGACCGACCCGCCCCTTACAACGGTCGAACAGTTTGGGTATAAAATGGGACAGAAAGCAGCCCGCATGTTACTTGACCGTCTGTTTTCCCGGGAAGAT
The DNA here is from genome assembly GCA_036480555.1 of Bacteroidales bacterium. Classification (GTDB taxonomy): domain Bacteria; phylum Bacteroidota; class Bacteroidia; order Bacteroidales; family SM23-62; genus SM23-62. The sequence goes on from JAZGGT010000123.1 coordinate 3,584, forward strand.
TATCCCCCCGTTAAGGATGTGATAGAATCTCAGCTGATCATACGGGGAAGCACAGTTAAACAACGCAGTTTCTGATCCCTGTCAACACTGAACTCCACTGACTCCAAAAATTTCCTGCAATTGTTCCAAATATTTCAGATTTTCAATGCAAACGTTTGAAACAATGGATTCAGCGCTAAAAATGCATATTAAGTTATTATAGATCAAAATATTACTATTGTTTTGTAAATCTCTTTTCTTGTATTTTGTTGTACTTTTATACTGCCAGAATCAAGGGACACTATCAAAACATTATTAATTACCTAATCTATTCAACTATGAATATGAATCAGTATTTACGAAGTTTTTGCCTGATCGTTGTGAGTTCATCCCTGATGGGAGTGCTATACGGTCAGGCTGGAATTGTGCAGGGAACGGTATCGGATCCCGGTGGTGAGACACTCCCTGGAACCACCATTATGGTCAAGGGGACTACACAGGGCACAACTACTAATATTGACGGGCAATATACCCTTGCATTGGTTAAGGAGGGCGAAGTAGTTCTGGTAGCTTCCTTTGTTGGTTACAGGAAGCAGGAAGTCACTGTGCAGGTAGTATCCGGTCAGACTGCAACTGCAGATTTTGTACTGTCGGAAGACATCGCACAGCTGGAGGAACTCATTGTGATCGGTTACGGGACCAAGAGAAAAAGGGATATTACATCCTCTATTTCCAG
>JAZGGT010000124.1:0-8545 GCA_036480555.1 Bacteroidales bacterium
CCTGTTAATGAGATCAGCAGAAGTATTCATATCGCGCATTTTCATTATATGTTTTTTAGCGGTGAATTTCGGTCTTTCGAATGCCCAGATAACTTCTCCCACTGCGAATTTTTCAGATACTTTGGATTACCCGGTTTACACTGTGGCTGATCCGTACTTCATGTTTCATACAAGCACCCATGGGATTCCGGTACAGGGATCATTGCTGGCAACTCCACCTTATGGAACACCGGGATTTGATTTTAGCTGGAGCATGTATGATCCTTCCGCCAATGCTTTTGATCCACCTTTCCATTCGGAATCCGGGGTAGCTACCTCCAGGGTTGACAACCTGGATCCCGGTTGTTACCAGGTACATATTACCGCTGCAGACCTTGACACCTTACTCAGGGCATGGGTGTTTTCTAATGATTCCTATGTGGAGGTGGAGAAAGATGAGAATGGCAGGATAAAACCCTATAAATACACATGCGATTACCTTTGGCTGAACGGTGTAGCGGAAGCAGAGATCCATACCTATTATGACCTTGCCAACGGGAATCCTGTAAACCTGCCAAATGGAATGATCTTTGAATGGACGTCTGATGATGCTGAATTCGAGATTCTCGGTGCTGACAGGTTCCTTAACCTTATCATATATAACAGTCCTCCTTATTCACAGCCTCCTACCAAGGATACTCGATTTACACTGACAGCGGTGGACAGTTTTGGCCTGTCAAGAGCAGATGATGTGTTGTACGAGAGTGTGCACGTCAAGGCTGAATTTACCACTTATATTGAAGATACGGAAAATCCGGGTGATTGGATAGAAGAGGAAAATCCATCAGGGGAAGCACCCCTCGAGGTGCGGTTTATCAACCTGTCGGAAAACGGGGTTGAATTTCAGTGGACCCTGGTAGACAGTGCCAAAACCGGTGAAGAGGATTCAGAAGTCATTACTGAAGCATTAGAGGATTCTGTGGTTTATATCTATTATACACCAGACCATTATTACCCGACTATGACCGCCTTTAGTGAGGCAGGTTGTGTTGATTCCTTTCCATCAGGAACCAGGGTCGACATAGTGGTCGAACCATCCGAACTGGATGCCCCCAATGTTTTTACTCCCAACGGAGATGGGGTCAATGATTTTTTCCTCGTCCATGCAAAGTCCCTCAAATCCTTCAGAATCAGGATTTATAGCCGCTCAGGAAGAAAAGTATATGAGTTTGAACAGACCGAGGAGAAGTTCGAATGGGATGGCTGGGATGGAACCATCAATGGCAAAGGGGAGAATTTTGCCCAGCCAGGGGTGTACTATTATGTGATCGAAGCTGTGGGATGGGATGCCGAACGATACAGGGGCCATCCTCCCTACAAAGGCTTCGTCTACCTTTACCGGGAAAGCGAATAGCTTATCAAAGTATATAACAGAAAAGGGGCTGGCTTTTGCATAATAGCAAAAGAAGGCCCCTTTTTTAATACCCTCACATAAGTTTAATCTTCTTCCTGCTCTGCCTCGTATGTGCGCAGGAGTTGTTCCTGGATGTCTGGCGGAACCTGCGTATATTCAGCGAACTTCATGCTGTACATGGCACGCCCCTGGGTCAGTGAACTCAGTGCAGTAGAATATTTGTTCATTTCTGCCAGGGGTACCTTTGCAGAAATCTTTTCAAATCCCTTCTCACTGTTCATCCCAAGCACCATGGCCCTTCTTCCCTGTAGGTCACTCATCACATCTCCCATACGGTCGGCAGGTACAAGCACCTCAACATCGTAGACAGGTTCCATGATTTTGGGACCGGCAATCTTGAAGGCTTCACGAAAGGCATTTCTGCCGGCCAGTTTAAAGGAGATTTCATTGGAATCCACCGGGTGCATCTTTCCGTCATAGATAAATACCCTGATATCCCTGGCATAAGAACCGGTAAGCGGTCCTTCTTCCATTTTTTCCATGATCCCTTTCAGGATGGCTGGCAAAAATCGTGCATCGATAGCCCCTCCGACGATACAACTATAATATATAAGTTTGCCTCCCCAGTCGAGGGATATCTCTTCCTTATTTCTGACGGATATTTTAATATCCTTGCCATTTACCCTGAACGTAGAAGGATCAGGTGAACCTTCCGTGTAAGGCTCGATGATCATATGGACCTCTCCGAATTGTCCGGCTCCCCCGGATTGCTTTTTATGGCGGTAATCTGCCTGGGCAACCCTGGTGATGGTCTCCCGGTAGGGGATCCTGGGCGGTACAAATTCGGTATGTACATGATAAGTATTTTCCAGGTGCCATTTCACGATATTGAGATGATGCTCTCCCTGTCCGTTCAGAATGATCTGCTTTAATTCCTTTGAATACTCCACCGTTACTGTGGGATCGGCCTCATGAATCCGGGTCAGAGATTCTCCGAGCTTCTCTTCATCCCCCTCTGTTAGCGGTTTGATGGCTGTTCTGAATTTGGGCTCAGGGAAGTTTAGATCTGCCAGTTGTAAATTGGTATTGGTGGAGAGTGTATGATTCGTTTTTGTATTTTTCAGTTTAACAGTACCACCAATATCGCCTGCACTCAATTTGCTCACCTTGTTCCTGGTCTTGCCGGCCACTGCATACAATTGGGACAATCTTTCCTTTGTGCGGGTATTGTTGTTGGTAAGGTCAATTCCCTCTGTGATATTTCCGGAGATAACCTTGAAATAATTGATCTCCCCGATGTGGGACTCATATTCAGTCTTAAAGACGAAGATGGTGGGATCTCCCGTTGGATTGCATTTAATATCCTTGTCATCGATGGTTTTTTCATCAGTGGTGTCACAGGGTGAGGGAAAAACATTGGTGATGAATTGCATCAGGCGGGCAACGCCCATATTATTACTGGCAGCAACACATAGAACCGGGCTGATCCCGTTTTCGATCAGGCCCGTGGTGATCCCTTTCCTCATTTCGTCCTCACTCAGCGAATCATTCTCGAAAAACAGCTCCATGAGGGACTCATCATTTTCTGCAGCCTTTTCTACCAGCTCACCATGCAGTTCCTCAGCCTGTGCCTTATGTTCTTCAGGTATATCTGAAACAGTTGGTTTGCCACCGTCTTTTGGATACTTATACATTTTCATCTGGAGTACATCGATGATGGTATCAAAAGTCGGACCTGCATTCACCGGGAATTGGATCTGGGCCACTTTGTTCCCAAAACGCTCTTTCAGGGATTCCAGGCTCTTCTCATAGTTTGCCTTATCATGGTCGCACTGGTTGAGAACATATACAACCGGCATATTTTTCTGGCTGGCATATCGCTGGTGGATCTCTGTTCCCACTTCTACCCCGTTCTGAACATTGATCACCATCAGGGCTACATCAGTGACACGCAGGCTGGATATTACACCTCCGATGAAATCATCTGCACCCGGTGTATCTATTATATTGATCTTCTTGTCTGCAAATTCTGTGTAAAGGACAGATGAATAAATAGACCTTTCGTTTTCCTGTTCAATCTCTCTGAAGTCAGAGACCGTATTTTTTTGATCCACATCACCCTTCCTTGAAATAATTCCACCTTCCAATAGCATGGATTCTGCCAGTGTTGTTTTTCCGGAACCTGAATTTCCCAGGAGAACGATGTTTTTTACCTGATCAGTCTGGTAAGTTTTCATGAAGTTACTATGGTTTTAAATGTTATTTACTGGCTGAAAATGGACTTGCAAAAGTAATATTTTTTTAAAAAGAACCAAGTTGAAAAGGCATTTTTGAAAGCATCATTTCAGCAGGGTATAAGGAGGCGTTAAAAAGTCCATAAAACAGGGTCCAAAAATGGGACGAAAACGTCCTAATTCCCAGTAAAATCGGCAGGATAATGCCAAAGGCAGAAAATCGCAGAATTTTTTATTGTTTTTTAAAAAAAAAAGATACCTTTGCGAACCGATTTACTAAAGTAGTTTTAAACCATTATAAACGGCGATATTATATGCCTACAATAGAACAGTTAGTAAGAAAAGGAAGGAAGAAAAACATCGAGAAAAGTAAGGCTCCTGCATTGGATGCCTGCCCACAGAGAAGAGGTGTTTGTGTGCGTGTTTACACTACCACGCCAAAGAAACCTAATTCAGCGATGAGGAAAGTGGCCAGGGTAAGGCTGACAAACCAGAAGGAAGTGAACGCATATATTCCGGGAGAAGGGCATAATCTGCAGGAACACTCTATTGTGCTGATCAGGGGTGGCAGGGTGAAGGATCTTCCGGGTGTCAGGTATCACCTGATACGAGGTGCGCTGGATACTTCCGGAGTGGAAGGCCGGACGCAACGCCGATCAAAATATGGTACGAAAAAGCCCAAGAAGTGAAAACCTATATAATATTTATAATATATAATGAGAAAGGGAAGACCTAAAAAGCGGATCTTACTGCCCGACCCAAAATATAAGGACAGGCTGGTTACACAATTTGTAAACAACCTGATGTTCAGTGGCAAAAAGAGTACTGCACTCACTATTTTCTATGATGCTATTGATTTGGTAGATGAAAAGGTGAAAGAAGAAGGGAAAACTCCGCTGGATATATGGAAACAGGCACTAAGCAACATTACCCCTCAGGTAGAGGTGAAGAGCCGCAGGGTAGGTGGAGCAACTTTCCAGGTACCCATAGAGGTTCGGCAGGATAGAAAGGTTTCTCTCAGTATGAAACATATGATCAATTTCGCCAGACAGCGTTCAGGCCGGTCAATGAGTGAAAAACTCGCCGCCGAAATAGTAGCTGCTTACAAACTTGAAGGTGGCGCGTTTAAAAGAAAGGAAGATATGCATAGGATGGCAGAGGCAAACAAGGCCTTTGCACATTTCAGAATATAACACTGAGACGTTTGAAGGGATTGCATTACAATCATGAACAAAGACCTGGAATATACAAGGAACATTGGTATTATGGCTCACATCGATGCCGGAAAGACCACCACGACAGAGAGGATTCTGTTCTATACGGGTCTTACACATCGCATTGGTGAGGTTCATGATGGTGCAGCAACCATGGACTGGATGATCCAGGAGAAGGAACGTGGCATTACCATTACTTCAGCCGCAACCACATCCTTCTGGAATTACAAGGATCAGGAATACAAGATCAATATCATAGATACCCCGGGGCATGTTGATTTCACAGTTGAGGTAGAAAGATCCCTGAGGGTGCTTGACGGTACCGTTGCTGTGTTCTGTGCGGTAGGTGGTGTTGAACCGCAGTCTGAAACCGTATGGAGGCAAGCCGATAGATACAAGGTGCCGAGAATTGCTTTTGTGAATAAAATGGACCGCGTTGGAGCGGATTTTTTTCGTGTGGTTACCGAGATCCAGGAAAAACTGGACGCCCATCCTGTCCCCATGCAAATCCCTTTAGGATCAGAAGAAAATTTCACAGGTGTCATTGACCTGATTGAAAGAAGAGCCATCCAGTGGGTTGAAGATGAGGCCATGGGGATGAAATATGTGTATACAGATATACCGGAAGATCTGATAGAGGAGACTGAACATTGGAGGGAAAACCTGGTAGAGGCAGTATGCGAGCAGGATGATGATCTTCTGGAAAGGTTCTTTGAGGACAGGGAGTCAATAACTGTGGATGAGTTCATGGCAGTGATCCGCAAGGCTGTGGTCGATCTCAAGATCGTACCTGTATTTTGCGGAGCGGCCTTCAAGAACAAGGGGATACAGCGATTGCTGGATGGGATCGTTGCACTGCTTCCAAGTCCAATTGATGTTGGAGCAGTATACGGTCAAAATCCTTTTATCAAGAAAGAAGAGGAAAGGAATCCGGACCCCTCTGAGCCCCTCACGGCACTGGCCTTCAAAATTGCCACCGATCCCTTTGTTGGCAGGTTAGCCTACCTGAGGGTGTATTCCGGCACATTAAAAGCCGGTGACCAGGTATTAAATTCCCGGTCAAGCAAAAAAGAAAGGATCACACGGTTGTACCAGATGCATGCCAACAAGCAGAATCCGAAAGAGAAGATAGAGGCAGGCGATATCTGTGCTGTGGTCGGATTTAAGGATATCAAAACCGGAGATACACTTTGTGATCCCAAGAAACCGATAGCCCTTGAGACCATGGAATTCCCGGATCCTGTGATCAGTATTGCCGTCGAGCCAAAGACCCAGGATGATATTGATAAGCTGGGTCTGGCTTTGGGAAAACTGATGGAGGAAGATCCCACGTTCCAGGTAAAGGTAAATGAGGATACCGGGCAGACAGTTATCAGCGGTATGGGTGAACTTCATCTGGAGATCCTGATGGACAGGCTGAAAAGGGAATTCAATGTGGAATGCAACCAGGGGATACCGCAGGTAAATTATAAGGAAGCCATCACCCAGTCCATTGAGCACCGTGAGGTGTTTAAAAAGCAAACGGGCGGCCGTGGGAAATTTGCTGATATTTCCTTCAGGATTGAACCTGCGGATGATGATGTAATCGGACTACAGTTCGTCAACGAGGTGAAAGGCGGCAATGTTCCCAGGGATTTCATCCCATCGGTGGAAAAAGGATTCGCGGGAGCGATGAGAAACGGACCACTGGCAGGTTTTCCACTTGATAAGTTGAAGGTCACGCTGCTCGATGGTTCCTCTCACCCAGTTGATTCGGATCAGTTGGCATTTGAAATGGCGGCAAAAATAGGTTACCGGAACGCCACCAAGAAGGCTAATCCTGTTTTAATGGAACCCATTATGGCCGCTGAGGTAGTAACACCCGAAGAGTATATGGGTGATATAATTTCAGATTTTAACCGCCGCAGGGGACAGGTTGAGGGGATGGAAAGCAGGGCAGGTGCCAGGGTGATCAAGGCCAAGGTACCGCTTGCCGAGAAATTTGGTTATGTGACTGTGCTCAGATCACTTTCTTCGGGCAGGGCAACATCCACCATGGAGTTTTCTCATTATGATGAGGTTCCTCCTGAATTATCAAAACAGCTGTTGGAGAAAATGCAGGGAAGGACGCTGTTTGCTTAATGAATATTATTGATAACAGATAGAATAAGACATGAGCCAGAAGATTAGAATAAAGCTGAAATCATACGATCACAATCTGGTTGATAAATCAGCAGAAAAAATCGTGAAGACAGTAAAATCCACAGGGGCTGTCGTAAGCGGACCAATACCGCTGCCAACGCACAAGAGGGTTTTTACTGTTCTTCGGTCAACGTTTGTAAATAAGAAATCGAGGGACCAGTATCAGCTGAGTTCTTACAAGAGGCTGCTGGATATTTACAGTTCCACACCCAAGACCATTGATGCCTTGATGAAACTGGAATTACCCAGCGGTGTGGAAGTTGAAATTAAAGTGTAATAAATAAATTTATAGTAAGATGCCAGGTTTAGTAGGTAAAAAGGTTGGTATGACCTCGGTCTTTAATGAGGAGGGAAAGAATATTCCCTGTACAGTGATTGAGGTAAAGCCAAATGTTGTAACCCAGATCAAGACAGTTGATCATGACGGGTACAATGCGGTCCAGCTTTCCTATGATGAGAAGAAGGAAAAGCATACTACCAATGCCATGTTAGGGCACTTTAAGAAGGCCAAGACCACTCCCAAGAAAAAGACCATTGAACTGAAGGGATTTGTAAAAGACTGGAAACCCGGTGATGTAATATCGGTCAATTATTTTGATGATGATACCTGGCTTGATGTATCGGGTATTTCCAAGGGAAAAGGTTTCCAGGGTGTGGTAAAAAGGCACGGATTTGCCGGCGTTAATGATGCCACGCATGGACAGCATAACCGGATGAGGGCTCCTGGTTCACTGGGTGCATCTTCCAATCCTTCCCGCGTTTTCAAGGGAATGAAAATGGGCGGGCAGATGGGTAGTGAAAAGGTAAAGGTCATTAACCTGCGGGTGGTGAAGATCATTCACGATCAAAACCTGTTACTGCTGAAAGGATCAGTCCCCGGCGCAAACGGATCATATTTAATCATTGAAAAGTAATGAAGTTATCAGTTCTAAATATTTCAGGTGAGGACACCGGTAAGAAAGTTGATCTAAAAAAGGATGTTTTTGAGATTGAGCCGAATGATCATGCTATTTACCTGGACGTAAAGCAATACCTGGCAAATAACCGGCAGGGAACACACAAGACCAAGGAGCGTGCTGATATTACTGGCAGTACCCGTAAGATCAAGCGGCAGAAGGGAACTGGAACAGCCCGTGCCGGCAGTATCAAATCTCCTATATTCAGGGGAGGTGGCAGGACTTTTGGCCCCAGGCCCAGAGATTACGGCTTTAAACTCAACCGAAAGGTGAAACAACTGGCAAGAAAGTCAGCCCTGACATATAAAGCCAAGGACAAGGGCATTATGGTAGTTGAGGATTTTTCCCTGGAAGTGCCCAGGACAAAAGAGTTCTACGATATTCACAAGAGCCCGAATGTCAACGATAAAAAATCATTACTGGTCTTATCCGAACCTAATAAGAATATATATTTATCATCCCGGAACCTGGAGGACTCCAAAGTCATAACGGTGTCAGAGTTAAATACATATGACATCATGAATGCATCTGTTGTGATTTTTGTTGAAAGTTCACTTAATGTTCTTC
>JAZGGT010000125.1:0-2486 GCA_036480555.1 Bacteroidales bacterium
ATAATAATATCAGCATCTTTTACATTTTCAAAGATATACTCAGGTATCTCATATGCTTCACAGCCTTTTTGTTCGATTAAAAGGTTGATACCCTGAAATTCATCAAAACCTTTCAGTTTCCAGTCCAATGTTACAATTTTCACGCCTAAAGGCTCAAGAATTTTAAAACCATCTTCAATATATTGCCGCGGAATAAACAGATCTGTAATTCCTACCAGTTTCATTTCGTTATTACCCTGTCATCATAGATTAGTTGAATGATTGTTTTTTAACAATAAAATGGGTAAAAGGATAAGTCAACCCTTTATGTCATTCATTGTTCGATACATATGGTTCCAGGGTGTTTTCATGGCCCCCAGAATCTCATTATATCGATCGTACTTTTTCATGTAGATTTCGTGGGCCTTGAGATCAGGTTCGTGCTTTCTGATGATCGAACACATACAGCTTACAGCTTCTCTATGATCTTTATAGAATCCAACAGCAACAGCAGCGTTAATAGCACTACCCAGCGCTCCTAATTCATCGCCCATGGGCACCTGGATGGGGATATTGAGGATATCGGAAAACATTTGAGTCCAGATCTCACTTCTTTTGCCGCCACCAGATATATAGGCCTCCCTGTCACTCATGACAGATCGCAGATTCCGGACATGACACAGGTGGGAAAAACATACGCCTTCGTATATTGCCCTTAAAAGATCGGGCCTTTTGTGCCAGCCTCCAAGGCCGTAAAAACCGGCCCGTGCGGAAGGCTGGATATTACTTCCATATATAAATGGATGAAAAATGATGTCGCATGATCCAGGATTCATATTCCCCAGCTCTTCATTAATAATTTCAAAAGGGGATACTCCCCGTCTCTTTGCCTCAGTCTTTTCAAAATGACAAAACTGCTCCATAAACCAATCCAGATTAGACGCACTTGATGGTGAAGCATCCGCCTGATACCACCGCCGCGGTACACAATAAGTGGTCGTAAGCAAGGCATTTTGATTAATAACAGGTTTCTCCATGACGATACCGTTAATGGACCAGGTCCCAACAATCACGCACATTTGTCCTTCATCCAGACACCCGCACCCCAGAGAGGTCATTACGATATCCATGCCTCCGGTGGATACAGGAGTTCCTTCTTTGAGACCTGTCTCGAGGGCACATGCGCGCGTGACCATACCGCTAATAGCCCAGGGATCCAGCATCCGGGGCAGCATTTCATTTACTTCAGGTATTCCATAAGCATCGAGTATCTCCTTTGAATAACTGATATTGGCGATGTCGATGAGCGCGCCCCCGCTGAAATCCGTGTGGTCTGTGCTCAACTCTCCGGTAATTTTATATCGAATGTAGTCCTTCACTTCACAAATAAATTTAGTCTTTATATAGACCTCCGGCTCATTGTCTTTTATCCACCGCAGCAAAACCGGAGAGGAGGCAGCCCATAACTGGCTGCCTGTGATAGGCTGGGCCTTTTCCAGTGTTCCTTCCCCGGCCAGGGTAACCAATGTTTCTGAAGCCCTGGTATCGATAGACAGGATGCCGGGTCTGGCGGGAGATAAATCTTTATCCAGACAGAAAATCCCATTTCCATGTCCCGTAACGGTCACTCCGATAATCTGCCCGGGCTCCAGTCCCGAGTGTGTCATTGCGTCTCTAACAGCCATGCAGACATGATGCCAGAGAACTTCCGGGTCCCGTTCCGCCCATCCTGCTTTTGGATAAGAGGTCTCCGGTTTCGTAAACCCACGGGCCATCTCTTTTCCTTCTGTTGAAAAAATTACAGCCTTTGAAACTGTCAGACCACAATCAATGGCCATCAGATACATCATTTTGGCTTCTCCTCAATACCATTTTACTTTCATCATACATAGGAAATACTGGTATGTCAATAAAACTGGAATAGCTGAAAGTTGTGGAAGGATTTATGTAAAAAAATATCTTGATAAAAAATCCGAATTAACATACATTCATGAATGTATGTTAATTCGGAGGCATATGCCATGAGAAAGACCAAGGAAGATGCGGAAACCACCAAACAAAAAATCATGGATGCAGCACTTCAGCTGTTCAAGAACAAGGGGTTTGATGCTACCCGTTTACAAGATATCGCGAAGGCCGCAGGCATGACGCGGGGCGCAATCTACTGGCATTTCCAAAACAAGCTGGATATCCTTACCACCCTTATGCTGGACATGAAGAAAAGATTTGAAGTGCTGCTGAAGAATTTCCAGGAAGAGGATGGTGGTGCGGTCGAGAAACTCAAAAGGCTGATACATGAAATTATCATGACCCATACTGCCGACAAACAATTTCAGGACCTCATCATAGTCATGATGTCAAACTATCAGATATCGCAAAATCTACGAAAACATCATTTCAAGGATGAGTTTCCAACACAGTTTATCGAAACTGTCAGCGAACTCTCAAGACAGGGAATGGATGAAGGCGCCATACGAAGGGACATCGACCCGAATGAAATTGCCTGG
>JAZGGT010000126.1:0-4671 GCA_036480555.1 Bacteroidales bacterium
ATGACAAAAACGAAATATTTACTACAGTTGGACTGGGTGCATTGAAATATTTTATACTGAAGGTTGATCCCAGGAAAAACATGACATTTGATCCGGTTGAATCGGTGGACTTCAACGGAAATACCGGACCGTTTATTCAATATACCCATGCCAGGATCAGGTCTGTCCTGAGAAAGGCTGAGGAAAGCGGGCTGGATCCGGGCATTGTGAAGGGCCTGCATCCCAATCCGAAAGAGATTGACCTGATCAAAAGGATTTACTTTTTTCCTGAGGTCGTCAGTGATGCCGGACATGATCTGAATCCAGCCGTGATCGCAAATTATTGTTATGAACTGGCCAAGGAATTCAACCAGTTCTACCATGATTATTCCATCATGAATGCAGAAAGCGAAAGCAGTAAGAAATTCCGGCTCCTGTTGTCAGGGGTCGTGGTACGTACCATCGCCACCAGCATGCAGTTATTGGGCATGGAGATGCCTGAAAGAATGTAATATAGAAAAAACATCATATGTTCGAGAGTTTATCAGAAAGGTTGGATAACTCCTTCAGGCTGCTGAAGGGGCAGGGAAGGATCACTGAAATCAATGTAGCCGAGACGCTGAAAGATGTGCGAAGGGCCCTGCTCGATGCAGACGTCCACTTCAAGATCGCAAAGACTTTTACTGATACTGTTAAGGAAAAAGCGCTTGGCGAGAAAATCCTGACCAGCGTGAAACCCGGCGATATGATGGTCAAGATCGTCCATGATGAGCTGGTCAGGCTGATGGGCGGTGAGATGGAGGATATTAACCTGAAAGGCAATCCCGCTGTAATCCTGATCGCGGGACTCCAGGGATCGGGGAAGACGACATTTTCAGGAAAACTGGCCCACCACCTGAAAAATAAAAAAGGGATGAACCCCCTGATGATTGCCGGCGACGTATACAGGCCTGCCGCCATTGAACAGCTCAAAGTGCTGGGGGAGCAGGTGGATGTTCCTGTTTATACTGAGGATGGGAACAAGGATCCTGTTAAGATCGCAAAGGCGGGTGTCAAACATGCCAAACAGCAGGGCCGGAATGTGGTCATCATTGATACGGCCGGACGGCTGGCCATTGATGAACAGATGATGAAAGAGATCGAATCCGTAAAAAAAGCGGTATCTCCCCAGGAGATCCTGTTTGTAGTGGATTCAATGACGGGACAGGATGCCGTGAACACCGCCAGGGAATTCAATGAAAGGCTCAATTTCAACGGGGTCGTCCTTACCAAGCTAGATGGTGACACCAGGGGAGGAGCTGCCCTTTCGATACGCTCTGTGGTGAACAAGCCGATCAAATTTGTCAGTGCCGGCGAAAAACTGGATTCCCTTGATGTATTTCATCCTTCCCGGATGGCTGACAGGATACTCGGCATGGGTGATATCGTGTCACTTGTGGAAAGGGCCCATGAGCAATTTGATGAAGAGGAAGCCAGGAAGCTGCACAAAAAGATAGCCAGGAACCAGTTTAATTTTGATGATTTCCTGTCGCAGATACAGCAGATCAAGAAGATGGGTAACCTGAAAGATCTTGCCGGTATGATCCCCGGTGTTGGCAAGGCCATGAAGAACCTGGATATGGATGATGATGCCTTCAAGGGAATTGAAGCCATTATCCATTCCATGACACCAGAGGAACGGTCGAATCCCAATGTAATCAATGGAAACCGCCGAAAGCGGATTGCTTTTGGCAGCGGAACAACCATACAGGAAGTGAACAGGCTCATAAAACAATTCGGGGAAACCAGGAAAATGATGAAAATGATGTCAGGAGGAAAGAACCTTTCAAAGATGATGGGTGGTATGCAGGGTGGAATGCCCGGACCCAGGCGGTAAGTAAGCAGGCAGTAATAACCTTAAACCAATATACTATTATGATTTTAATCGACGGTAAAGAAACAGCTGGACAGATCAAACTTGAAATTGCCCGTGAAGTGGAAGATATCATTGCCAGGGGTGGGAAAAGACCTCATCTGGCTGCCGTTCTTGTCGGTAATGATCCTGCCAGTGAAACCTATGTCAGCTTCAAGGTAAAGGATTGTGAACAGGTGGGATTCGAATCAACCCTTGTAAGGTTTGAGGAGGATACTCCCGAAGCCGAACTCCTGGCCAGGGTTGCCGGGTTGAACGGGGATGCTGAGATCGATGGCTTCATTGTACAGCTTCCACTGCCTTCCCATATTTCTGAAGCAAAGGTTATCGAATCCATTGATCCTTCCAAGGACGTTGACGGGTTCCATCCTGTGAATGTAGGCCGCATGCTTATTGGCCTGCCCTGTTTTGAATCTGCCACGCCCGCGGGCATCATTGAACTGATCAAAAGATACAATATACCTACCAGCGGGAAACACTGCGTGGTGATCGGCCGGAGCAATATTGTCGGAAAGCCCATTGCCGCTCTGCTGGCAAAGAAAAGAAACCTGGGCAATGCCACGGTTACAGTCTGTCACAGCCGCACAAAGGACATCCGGGAAATGACCCTGCAGGCAGATATTATCATTGCGGCCATGGGGCAGCCGGGATTCCTGACAGAGGACATGGTACCGCAGGATGCCGTGGTAATCGATGTGGGCACCACCAGGGTTAAATCAGATAAAACAAAATCCGGTTTCAAGTTGATGGGGGATGTGGATTTTGACGCTGTTGCCACCAAATGCAGTTATATTACGCCTGTACCAGGTGGAGTGGGACCCATGACGCGCGTCTCCCTGCTCCTGAATACCCTGAAAGCAGCAAAAAAGGAGATCTATCCATGACAGACCTCCTTATCACCTGCCTAGGGTGAACCAATCCTAATCAGCGACAATTGGGATCATACTCAGCAGGTTGATATCCTTTACATCAGAATAGTCATACTGGTACAATCCATCCTCGCCGATCATGATCAGATGCTTTTCAATAGGTATTACATCAAATGTGTTGATCTCTGTAAAATGGGCAAGCTGGTTCGCATTCAGGTTCAGGGGATCGCTGGCATCGTAAACCTTCAGGCCGGCCTCCCCGTCACAGATAAATAAAATACCCTGTTCAATTCCCAATCCATGCGGATTATGCATGGGATATGACTTGATCTTGACAGGGCTTGACAGTTTATGGATATCCACGATCTCCAGCTGGTTTACATCGGTTTCACATATATTCCCGGTCCTCAGCGTGATATAGGCATAATTCCCTTCCACTACCACGGGGTCACAACTGGTCACATGCCAGTAGGTGGATACAAACTCCGGATTGACCGGGTCATACAGGCTGTATATGTACATCCCTGTCATAGATCCTATGAACAGGTGTTCCCTGGCTATAAAGACAGTCTCGATGTTCCAGCCTATAGCCTTACTGCCTGCTGATATCGGGGAAAGTTCATTATTGATATCAAACATATGCAGGTTTGACTGGTCAATGACATAGAGTATATCTTCATAAATGATAAACCTTGCCATGGAGCCACCCGTACCTGTAGCCGATCCGCCACCTGTTCCATTGGCACTGGCAAAGGATACCATATCCATCCTCACTGAGGATTCCCACATCCGGGTCGGATACATGAGTCCCTGGTCCTGCCAATCCAGTTCTTCCGTCACCTCTTCCACTATCCAGCTTACCACGACGCCCTCGGATTCATCAACCATGCCTACCCGTGTCCCTGCCTCGTATGGCGGAAGGGACCATGAAAAAAGATCTTCAAACCTGGCTACCTCCCTGATATCATTCAGATCGGAAATATCAATGGCTACCAGGTCTACATATGAATCGGCATATAATATATTATTCTTAATGGCCATATCTATGTTACCGGGGATCTTGATGAAGCTGATCACTACCGGATTCGAGGGATCCGCATTATTGACCACATGGATGCCCTTCCTTACTTCATTTACCAGGATAAAATCACCATACAGGTAGATCTTTCCCGGATGGTTGATCTCCGCCGGTGTGGTATCCGAGACAGCTGAACGGAGGTCTTCATATGACATGTATACGGGGTTGTTCACTTCGTATGTCTGCAGGAGCCTGTCCTGGCAACCAACCATTGACAGAACAGTTATAATGGAGGCGAATACCAGGCAGGTTTGGATTTTGTCT
Source organism: Bacteroidales bacterium (assembly GCA_036480555.1). GTDB lineage: Bacteria > Bacteroidota > Bacteroidia > Bacteroidales > SM23-62 > SM23-62. Next base: position 4,103 of record JAZGGT010000126.1, read on the forward strand.
TTTTTCATAGCTGTGGGATTTGATTTATATAGTAGATGCAGTATCCGTCCAGGAGGTTGCGTTCATGTCCACCGGGGAATTTGACGCAACCATTTGCGGCTCCCTGACATCTATGAATTGTACACTGAATCTAAAAAGGATTACAATCATGGAACGGTTGAAGCAACCCCGGCAAACCCATTTTCTTCTGTTTATTATGTTTCTCTGTTTTTCCTGTCTGACTGATCTGGCAGCACAGAAGCAGGAGGTGGATGCAGTTTATCTGAAGAATGGTGAAATTTACCGGGGAAGCCTTCTGAACTACCAGGACGAGAAACAGATCATGCTTCAGACCCTGTGCTGGAATACCATGATCTTTAATACCGGGGATATAGACCACATTGACAGGGAAATGGTGAATGTAAAAAGCAGCCGCCTGCATGTTCCTTCCAGCGGATATTTTAACCGGACAGACCTGGGGGTGCTGATCGGCACCGGGAACAATGAAAAGAACGCCATCTTCAGTGCCCAGATGGTCAATGGATATAAAATAAACAGCAGGTTCTATCCCGGTTTTGGCATTGGCATCG
>JAZGGT010000127.1:0-4218 GCA_036480555.1 Bacteroidales bacterium
TGCAGGGCAGTTTGGCGAATTTTGCCGGCGGAGTCCTGGTCATGATCTTCAAACCCTACCAGGTAGGTGATTACATTCAAGCCCAGGGAGAAGCCGGGACAGTAAGTTCCGTCCAGATGTTTAATACAGTACTGAAAACCCCGGATAACCGGAAGGTCATCATCCCAAACGGTGCGATTTCCAGCGGAACCATTACCAACTTTTCTACTGAGGAGACAAGAAGGATGGACATGGTATTCGGTATCGGTTATGATGATGACCTCGAGAAAGCAAAAAATGTATTGAAAGAAATGGCCGATGCGGACAATAGATTATTGACGGATCCGCCGCCTTTTATTGCGGTTAAGGAACTGGCAGATAGTTCCGTGAACCTGGTGGTACGCATCTGGTGCAAGAAGGAAGATTACTGAGATATTCACTTTGATTGGCAGAATAATGTCAAGCTGCGCTTCGACAAGGAAAACATAAGCATCCCGTACCCACACAGAACCATTTATACCATTGCTGAGGCAGCGGATTGGCCGGGGATCGGTCACATTTTAGCGTGGTACGGTGCCATCGAGGTCGAAGCTGAGCCAGAGTTGCTGGGAGTAATCCACCTGCCCCCTGGCGAAATGAAGTCCCACATCAATTTTCAATTTCACGGGACCGCTCCTAAAGGGAAGGATAAGCAGGTCCAGGCGGCCGTACCTGTCGAGGCGGTAGAACGGATCCCCGTACAGTAATGTTTGTCCCTCGCCTGCATAATAGGTAGCCGATACGCCGGCAAATTTATAAATGACGATCGCCTGTCCCAGGAACCCTACCGGGGTGTGCCAGCCGTCCCCTTCGGCACGTATCCTGTCAAACGAGCCCAGGATCCCGACGCTGATACAAAGTGAATCGAGGAAAGTCTTCCCGGAAAGATCCACCCCTGCATCTATATTATAGCCCATATTATCCCTTATTGAATGACCCGGATCATTTATGGCCGCACCGGCAAAATGAGACATCAAAAAATAATTCGACAGAAAAAAATCCCTGAAGAACAATTTCCCGGATGTTCCCGCCATAAATCTTTCAGGGATGGTATCCGTCTGCCGGCTTGTCCAGTCAAGAAACGCATTCTGCTGTCCCCAGTTCCACGAATACCCGGCATACAATCCCTCTATATTCGGCCGGTAATAATGCAGGGTGTCAGATAATAATGCCAGGGGGAAGCGTAGCAAATCCCTGCGTGGAAAAGCTCCTACAAAAAGCCTGATCCCATGGTTATGATATTCATAATAAAGGGTGAGATTGGGTTTATGAGTATCGATGGCAGTACCAAATTCATATAAATAATTGATGCCTGCCCGCAGCCTGTGAATATCATCAATACTCCCTCCAACCTCGGCCCGTAATCTAGAACCAAACATGGTCTGGGGTATATGAATCGAATAATACTCCCGGTTATCCAGGAAACCATCAAAACCGGCAAGCCACTCAAATCTCTGTGATTGCAATGGGGAAGAGAATGCCATTGTGAAAAAGAATATCGGGAGAAATCTTCGCATGGGCAATTGTTGGAACGTAAATATAATCTATTTTTAGGGACAATATGCTTTCGAAAGAGAATCCAAAAATTGCCTGGTTCGCCCTTGCCTGGTTTCTGATAAATCTTGTTCAATCCTACTTCACAGAGATATTAGAGGACGAAGCATATTACTGGGTTTACAGTGAATTCCTGGCCTGGGGATATTTTGACCATCCTCCGATGATCGCCATACTCATTAAACTTGGCTCCGCGATCATCCCGGGTGAGTTGGGAGTAAGATTATTTCCTTCCCTGCTTGGAGCTGCTACCATTCTGATTGTTTATCAACTGATACCAAAAGGGAACAGGGATCCTAGAATATTCATCATTTGCATCGTGGCCATTACGCTGATGCATTTGAATGTAGCCGGTTTCCTGGCATTGCCTGACATCCCACTGGTCTTTTTCACATCCCTGTTCTTCCTGGTCCTTAAAAGATTTCTTGATGAGGACAGGATGGTCCAGGCACTCGGACTGGGGGTGATCATTGCCCTGATGATGTATAGTAAATACCATGCCCTGCTGATCATCTTTTTTACCATATTGTCGGACTGGAAACTCATCCTGCGTAAAACTTTCTGGGTAATTGTGGCCGTAGCTGTAATTTTGTACCTGCCCCATATTATCTGGCAGGTTAAAAACAACTTTGTCAGTTTTCAATATCACCTTATCAGCCGCAACGATCCCTTCCAGCCCAGGCAAATCCTTGAATACCTGGGCAACCAGCTGGTGGTTACAGGTCCTTTTGTGGGCTTCCTGTTACTCTTTCTTGCTTTTACCAGGCCGGCAAAAAATGCCTATGAGAGAATGCTGAAATTCAATCTAATTGGATTTTTTGGATTTTTCTTCCTGTCCAGTGTCAGGGGTCATGTTGAACCACACTGGACAGCAGCTGCCTTTCCCCCGATGATTGTGCTGGCAATGCTGAATCTCAACAGCTACCCGGGCTTGCGAAAGTGGGTCAGGGTATTGGGACTGGCAAGCATACCGGTGATCCTGGTCATCAGGCTCTACCTTATCGTTGAAATTTTACCCATGCCGGTTCATGTATCCAGGATGTTCCATGACAAGGATAAATGGGTAAAACAGATTGGGGAGGTGGCAGGTGACCGGCCTGTTGTATTCATGAATAAATACCAGCACCCCTCACTTTACTGGTTCTACAATAAGAAGCTGGCATTTACACGCAATACTGTTATGTACCGCAGAAACCAGTATGATGTCTGGAACCTGGAAGAAGAACTGCATGGGAAGCAGGTACTGCTTACACACTGGGGGAAAGTGGATAGTACACGGGTAATAGAAACTGCCTGGGGTGAAGTATATTACTATAACATAGAAAGATTTTGCTCTTTTAACCGATTATCTGTCAAGATCCTGGAGAAAAAATTGCAATCTGCTCCCGGTGAACAGATCATTGTACCGGTCCAAATAGGTAATCCCACGCATCAGCCGGTTTGTCTGGATTGTCCATGTGACCTGCCGCCAATGCTTTACCAATCCGTTGTGGACCGGGACCGTGTATTCCTCCATGACAGAATTCAGGAGCAACCCCGGTTGACTTCACTTGAACCGGGAGAACAAATCCTGCTGGATATTCAGATCAGAGTACCTGAAGAGCCCGGAGATTACCTGTTGACGATATCCTTCGGATCGGAATTGCTGACCCCGGGAATAAACGGTGTACCTGTGAAATTAAAGGTTACAGATCCTCCTCTTTAATCCGCCAGGTCCAAAGGGAATTAAGAAAAAAGTTAATAAAAGTTCCGATAATGATCCCTATCAGGTTAGCGATCAGATCGTGTACACCGAACATCTTTGCCAGTAAAAGAAGGATCCCATAGTTGACAAGTCCCGCGAGTCCCGTTACCAGATGATACCTCAAGATCCTGGATGCCAATCCCACTTTCGTATTTCTTTCCCTGAAGGTCCAGATATTATTCAGGAAGAAATTGGTTAAAATAGAAACTTCGATGGCTATAGGCGAAGCATATTCTATATTCAACCCGGCATATCGTGTTAGCAAAAAGAAACAGCCCATATTAACGATCACTCCGGATCCGCCTACAACGGCAAACTTCAGGAATTCTTCCAGTTTCTCGGTCTGCACACCGAAGCGCAGCATCAGGCCTGTAAACCAACGGTAAAGTTTTGTCTCTCTTAGATTCATACCTCTTTGTTTATATTCCACAGTCCCCTATTGGTTGACCGGGCGGCGGTTCCAACGGACTCTCATGTTCAAACTCTTTCGGGTGCTCGTGGAAATAGCTGATCTGTTTCAGTGTGTATTTAAAATGCGCTTCCTGTTTTATATCCCAGGAATATGCCAGTTGTGATTTGATCCATTGTTCCAGTTCATCCAGTTTGTAGGCTGCAATGGCCCGAACCTGCCCCAGGGTTGATCTATCAGAGGCCAGCATCATCAGATGATGCAGGACAAGATAGTTCGTTGCCCGTTGTATCTCTGCCAGGTATGGATCGACGTAAATAATATGCCAGCTTGCATCGATGATCCTGTCCAGCACATCCTGGAGTCCGGGTTGTTTAGCATCCCTGGCATGGTTCTCAACAATCCTGGTCGCACGCTGTGTGTTAAATATCAGGGCAAGCGTCTGGTCTGTAGCACTTTCTGAGGCAGCCAGGGGGTCAAAGGTAACACCGGT
>JAZGGT010000128.1:0-2869 GCA_036480555.1 Bacteroidales bacterium
TCATACCTCACGTACTGGATGATCAGGATAAAGGCCGTCATCCCGATGGCCAGTCCCAGGATATTCACAAAAGAAGATACACGTTGATTTAACAAATTGCGAATGGCCACGAGAAAATAAAGCTTGAACATTGGTGTGCTGGTTTGGTTTAGAGGTTCTGAAAGTACTAATACTCTTTGGGACTTCAAGGTAAGAATTTATTTGGCCAATTTCTGTGTTTAATATATCCTATATTTGTTCTGGGCTGGAACATTGAGATTAAAAGTCTACTTCATAAACATTGATCATTCCTGATGAATATAAAGCAACATATTTGCGTCCTGATATTTTGTTCCCATGGATTGTGATTCGGACGGGAATATGGATCTGCTGGTTGGAGCCGAAGATGGTTTCTTCTATTATGCGGAAAGGTAGACAGTACTGACAGAAAACCAGATGTACACCAAACTTAATAATTTATTCGGCCAATTCATCCCCCTTGATGAGGCAGACAGGCAAATCCTGAAAGAAAGATTTGAGCCCCTTTCCATTAAGAAAAAGCACCAGCTCATTGAATATGGACAGGTAAGCGATCATTTCTTTTTCATCAATGAGGGACTGCTCAGGCTATACGGAATCAAGGAAGGGGAGGAGAAGACCCTGTTTTTCTTCAAGGAGGGCATGATTGCCGGATCCATCGAAAGTTATCTGACCCAGTCCCCTTCGGAACTGATCCTGGAAGCGCTTGAAGATACCGAGCTGCTGGCAATCTCAGGGGAAGGACTTCAGGAACTATATGACCTCTCCATCAAATTCTCAAAGGCCGGATTGCTGTTGACCCAGCACCGTCTGGCCACCCTGATGAAATTCTTTACCTCTTTTGTGTTCGATTCTCCGGAGGCCCAGTACCAGGAATTTCAGAAAAACCATCCCGATTTAATTCAACGCGTCCCCCAGCATATCATTGCCTCTTTCCTAGGCATTACTCCAGTCTCCCTGAGCCGCATACGAAAAAGAATATCGAATCAGAAATAGCACGTATCAATATCTTCATTAACTTGTATTGTTATAACTGAAATGTATGGGATCCAGATTCCAATATTATGTTCTTATTCCCTTACTGTTTGGTACGATCATTTCCTGTACTGAACAAGAGAGCTCCGGGCCGGAGGATCATTCGATCCACCATCCTTTCGGAGGTGAGATTATTTATCGCAGCAAAACTTGCAGAATAAGCTGGAACACCCATTCCTGGTCATCGGTTGACATCGAACTGAACAGTGGTTCCGACCTATCCTGGCAGATTTGTGAAGCACTCCCAAATACGGGTTCCTATAACTGGAATATCCCGATTGAGATTCCTGATGGCTCAGCGTATTCCGTCAGGGTGTCAAATTCAAAAAATCCACAGTCTGGCCCGGCGCATACCGGCAGTTTCGAAATTCGCTCACGGGGAGAAATATCCACTCTCACAGACAACCGGGACGGCCAAACTTACAGGACAGTTAAGATAGGGAGTCAGTGGTGGATGGCGGAAAATTTTAATTTTATCATTGCTGGGGGAAGCCATTGCTATAATGATATTGATTCAAACAGTTTAACACACGGAAGGTTCTATACGCTGGAGGCTGCCATTGAGAATTGTCCCACCGGATGGCATCTGCCCACTGACAACGAATGGAAGCAACTGGAAACCTACCTCGGCATCATACCTGAGGAGCTTGACAAATTTGGTGAACGTGGTGTATTTACCGGATTATTATTGGGGAAAGATGGAGGTCCCGGATTTGATGCCTTGTATGGTGGTTATCACAATGGTTGTGTAGGAAAAGATGCGCATAGATATTGGGAGTCACACTTCTGGACAGCCACTAAGGACAGGGAAGGTAAACCGATGATCCGGGTGATAACAAATTCATCCGGCAGTGTCAGTCGGCTTGGGACGATCTGCCATGGTGGATCTTCCGTTCGTTACATAAAGGATTCAAAATAAAAAAGAACCTGGTATGCTTCCCTTGCAGGCTCAAGATTCCTTTCCGGGTAATTTAATTGTTATGCTTGTGCCGACTCCTGGTTGGACACTATTTCCAGGCTTACTGCTCACTTGAATACTTCCCCCATGCAGGTTGATGATCCGTCTGCTGAGGCTGAGGCCGATGCCCGATCCTTTTTCTTTCGTGGTAAAAAAGGGGATAAATACCTGGTCGAGGATCTCAGCCGGTATCCCACTTCCGTTGTCATTTACCTGTATCGACACTGAATCATCCGGTCCCAGGGAGGCGAATATCTCAATCCTGCCTTTCTTGTCTTCACTACCCTTCCGGTCGGACGGGAGGGATTCGACGGCATTCCGGACCAGGTTGATCAGGACCTGCTCCATCATTTTACGGTCCATTTCCGCAGTCAGCCCCGGGGGACTGACATTACATAAAATCTGGTAATCAGACAGAGATTCAAAATTGCTGCACAGTGAGCAGACATCTGATAAAAACGCTTTTAAGCCAACCGTTTTGAGCCGGGGCTCCGGTATCCTCATCATGGTCTTATATTGTGCAACAAAATCAATGAGGCGGAGTCCACGTTGTTCAATCAGGTCTGCACTTCGCTGGATATCCTGTGCCACACCCGCTTCGAGCTCATATTTTTTCTTGCCTCCTGTCAGCACTGAACCCATCCGCTTTTTAATATTCGCACACAGGGTAGTAATGGGGGTAACCGAGTTGGAAACCTCGTGGCTCAGTACCCTTATCAGTTTTTCCCAGGAGACCATCTCATTTTCTTCCAGTTCCCGGTCAATGCTTTGAAAAGAGGTCAGCTTCACGGTTTTGTCCCCCAGTAAAAATCCGGTTGCCCAGCATACAAAAGGTACCTTATGGCCCGATCTCATCAG
>JAZGGT010000129.1:0-7296 GCA_036480555.1 Bacteroidales bacterium
TGCCAAGTCAGGCGGTATCCATAATGCCATTAAAATAAATGCCATTGCAGAAGGTGCAGGGATCAAAACCCAGGTTGGCTGCATGTCGGAAAGCAGGTACGCCTTAACTGCCCTGACTCATTTTGTAGCTGCCAGGAACAATGTAGTCTGGTTTGACATTGATTCTTCCCTTTCACATGCTGAAGATCCCGTTACGGGAGGGATCCAATATAAAGGGAAAGGTAAATGGGAGCTGCCCCAGGTACCCGGCATTGGTGGAGATTTTGACCCTGAGTTCCTTAAGAAGATGAAAAAAGTTATCATTTAATAAATACCCGGCCATGCTTAAGAGAGACATTCCGGTAACACTTATTTTTATATGGACAATAGTCTTATTTATCCCAGGTCATTGCCTGGCACAAAACGTATCGGAAGCTACCTACCCCGTCATTGAGGAACTGGATGTTAAGGTGACCATGCGAGATGGTGTGAGGCTTTCAACCAATATCTACCGTCCGGATACAAGTGGTACATTTCCTGTATTGCTTGCAAGATCTCCCTATGGGAATGGAGGTAAGGGCAACCCTGATGCGCATTTCTTTGCCAGACGCGGGTATGCAGTTGTAGTACAGGATACCCGTGGAAGATATGAGTCAGAAGGCATTTTCGATGCGTTTCAGCCTGAGGCACTGGATGGATACGATACGCAGCAATGGATAGGGGAACAAGCCTGGAGTAATGGCAAAATTGGCACATTCGGAGGTTCCTATGTGGGATTTACACAATGGATGCCTGCAGCCCTCCAAAGTCCATACCTGGTGACCATGGTACCCACTGTAACTTTCTCTGACTTCCATGATGTGGTTTACCAGAATGGTGCATTCAGGCTTGATCTGTTCACACCCTGGAGTATTGAGATGACACATCCTTATAATATAAGTTACTCTTACGTTGCCGGGAGGATGGACAGCGTTTTAATGACCCTGCCCCTGATCGGGCAGGACAGGGCAATGGGTTGGAGAATTTCATTTCTGAGGGACTGGCTGTCCCACCCTGAACATGACTCGTACTGGACCAGGACAAGTATTGGTGATGCCTATAACAAAATCAGAACTTCAGTATACAATGTTGGCGGCTGGTATGATATCCTGCTCGAAGGCACCATAAATAACTATTTGAAAATGACTGTCCCCGGTATAGACCCGGAAATCAGCAGCAGGCAAAAACTCCTTATAGGTCCATGGATCCACAGCATGGGAAAGCGTGAAGTCGGGGAACTGGATTTCGGAGAAGAGGCTGTATTCAACAGTACAGAGTTCAGGCTCCGGTGGTTTGACAGCCAGCTGAAGGGATTGGATAACGGGGTCATGGAGGAAGCGCCAGTCAAGATCTTTGTCATGGGAATAAACCGGTGGCGGTATGAAAATGAGTGGCCCCTGGCAAGGACGGATTATCAAAATTACTTTTTCCATAGCCAGGGAAATGCCAATACGCTTGAGGGTGATGGTCGTATGAACAAAAAGTCTCCCAAAAAAGAATTACCGGATCGATTTGACTATAATCCGGAAGACCCGGTACCAACGATTGGAACAATGGGGCCCTATGACCAGAGATCTGTCGAAGAGCGCCAGGATGTGCTGGTATACAGCACTCCGGCATTGAAAAAAGACCTGGAGGTTACCGGTCCGGTTAAAGCCATCATATATGCTTCAAGCTCTGCAATAAATACAGATTTCACAGCCAGGCTTGTTGATGTTTATCCCGATGGAAGGGCGATCCGGATCTGTGAAGGCATCATCCGGGCCGATCACAGGGATCCTGATGCTCCTCCGTCAAATATCCTTCCCGGAAAGATCTATGAATACCATATAGACCTCTGGGCAACATCTAATGTATTCATGAAAGGCCACCGGATCCGGGTTGAGATCTCGAGCAGTAATTTTCCCAGGTTCGACAGGAATCTGAATACCGGTAAGTATTTCGCAACGGATACAACAATGATCACGGCAGAGCAGGTTATTTACCATAGTTCCGATTACCCTTCCCGTATTATTCTTCCTGTAATCGAAAAATAATTTGTTTTACACCAGATTCATTTTTCTCTTAATTGAACCATGGTGCTCTGTATATATACCTCTCTCTGCCTGTTCAGGTCAATCGAATAATCCTTGCAACTAGCCCTGATATCCTCCAGGAATGCCGTTCCTTCATATTCACCGATCAGGTTATGATATTCACCAGGGTCCTCTTCCAGGTTGAAAAGTTGCTCAAAGTCCGGTTTTCTGTCCCGGAAATCAACATCTTCTTCCAGGTAATCCACCTTACCATCATACATTCGTATGTATTTCCAGGTGCTCTGCCTGATGCCCTCGCAAAAGGGATTATCACGTCCTGAATAAAGATTTTCAAGGAATATCTCTTCCCGCCAGGGTATTTTTTTGTTTGCCATCAGGGGAAGGAGGCTTTTTCCCTCCATAGATTCCGGCGCATCCATTCCTGCATAATCCAGAATGGTCGGTGGAATATCAAGACTGGAAACCAGTTGGTCAAGGGTTTTACCTCTCATTTGATCAGGGATGGCAGGATCAATGATAAAGCAGGGTATTTTTGAAGTCAGGTCGTATAACAGGGCCTTGCCACCCATGCCGTACTCGCCCATAAGCAAACCATGATCACTTGCAAAGATGATGACCGTATTATTTTTCAATCCCCTTCTTTCCAGGCTTTTCACCAACTCTCCTATCTCCCTGTCTAATCCTGTAATGGTCTGGTAGTAACGGATGTGGTGCTCCCTGCAGGATACCCGGTCGTAATTATACTCATAGGTTGTCGACCTTCCGGCATCCTGATCCATAAGTTCTTGAGGAATAAATCGATAGGGATCAAGGGCACATTCTTTGGGAATGTCAAAGGAGGTATTCCTGTATAAGCTGTCATAGATTGGATGTCCTTTCAACTTTGGATTTTCGTTTGCCGCGGTCATCATAGAATGCCAGTCCTCGCATTCGGTATGCATACTTGTGGTCTGGCTGCCATGGGGGACATTGAAACTGACTGACAGGCAAAAAGGTTTATTGGAAGGCAGGCTATTGAAAAACATATTGATGCTTTCACCCATAATCGGTGTAATGATTTCTTCTTTGGAATCATGGTAGGGAATACAACTCTCAGCCCCGAATTCTTTTGGAAAAAACTTCGTCCAGCCGTCATGTCCCCTCCAGAAATCAAATTTTTCAAATGCCCTGCCACGGAATTCATAATACTCCACTCCGAATTTCCCGATAAACCCTGTATAATAACCAGCACCACGCAACAGAGCAGGATAGGTCTTCTCCCATTGCTCTTCTGTTAACCGGTATGAAGAAGTAAACCCTATGCCATTTTTCCGTTCATGCATCCCGGTAAATATGGCCACCCGGCTGGGGGAACAGGTTGGTTCAGCGATGTAGGTATTTGAAAACCTGATGCCCTCCTCAACCAGCAGGTCAATGTTTGGTGTTTTCACCCAGGGATGCCCCATAAAGCCAAAGGTATTATCCCGCTGGTCATCTGTCAGCAGAAAAATGATATTCGGCCTGTCCGCCTCTTTTACCACCTGCTGTTGACAGGAAAGAAAAAAAACAGGTAATAAGTAAATAATTGAGATTATTAAATATTTGGCCATCACAACTTATTTGAACGAAATTTACAATCTTTCATTAATAATCTTGATACAGTAAGGTACACTTTGATATCATTTGCACAATGACCTGGACCAAATTGCCCCTTGGGTTACCTCAAATCTATGAATGGAAAGCCTATGAGGAGGCTGTTAGATCTCAAGCAGTTATTTTCCTATATTTGACAGGAAACTTTATATAGGTCAATATTTCACAACGTATACACCAATTTATTACAACCATGAAAAACTTCATTTTAATACTGTCTTTATTTGTCTTTTCATTTTCCCTCTTTTCCCAGGATGATGTACTGAATATTGTTGTCATTGGTGCTCATCCGGATGATGCGGATGTGACGACGGGCGGGACTGCCATCAAATTTGCCAAACTCGGGCATAAGGTTCTGTTTGTCTCGGTCACGAATGGTGATGCCGGTCACTATGCTGAAGGTGGGGGTGCACTTGCTAAAAGACGGAGAAATGAAGCGATAGAGGCAGGGAAAAGATACGGAGTAAGTTACCATGTAATGGATAACCATGATGGGGAGGTGATGCCTGATTTGAATGTACGTCTGGATATTATCCGCCTGATTCGTGAATGGAACGCTGATGTGGTCATCAGTCACAGGTCCAACGATTACCACCCGGATCACAGGAATACTGCCATACTTATCCAGGATGCAGCATTCATGGTCATTGTCCCCAACATCGCGCCTGATACACCTCCACTCAAGAAGAACCCGGTCTTTCTTTTTACGCAGGACAGGTTTCAAAAGCCATATCCATTTCACCCGGATATTGCCGTTGATATCTCAGATGTCTATGAGCAGAAGATTCACGGAGTGGCTGCACATGAATCACAGTTTTTCGAATGGCTGCCATGGCTTTCAGGAAGGCTGGATGAAGTACCATCCGATGAGAAGGCAAAGTTGGAATGGCTGGGTAATCAGTGGAAAAGAGAAATTACACCTGGAATCCGGGCGGCCCTGGTAAAATGGTACGGTGAAGAAAAAGGCAAAAAGATTATGATTGCTGAATCCTTCGAAATAAGCGAATACGGCCGGATGCCCAATGATGATGAGATCCGGCAATTATTTCCCATGCTGGGCAAGTAATGCTATATCCCACCCAGGACAACAAGATTGTAGCCCGTTGCTGACAGGATCATATTGACCCGGTAAAAAGGGTGTTCATACCGGGATTTTGCACGCGGGCTATCTGAAGCATTTTTATCTGCCCAGATCTTCACGGTTCCGTCAGGGTAATAACATAATAACTGCTCACCGGGAAGGTCCATGAAATGCGATGCCATGGCCAGGTATCCGGTTTCCCCGATATCTCCTATGATCTTCCCCTGGATGTCATATATTTTCCGGTCTGCCTGTTCGCCGGCGGCACGGGCGAATTCATGATAGCCGTCTCCATCGAGATCAACAGGGATGGTAAGATAAGATGGAAAAGGCAATTTGACCGGATCGCCCGTGAAAGTCTCATATCCATATTCCACTACATTCAGTCGGTAAAAACCCTCTGGTCCGGCAGTTTTGCCGCCCCGGGAGATGGTGTAGGCCAGTGAACCCCTCTCATCTTCCACCTGGGCGGTCCATCCCAGGTCCATATGGCCTTTTTCCAGGTCATACCAGACCCTCTCTCCCCTATCGTCAAACGTAACCACTCTGGGCTTTATGGATCCGTCCTCACCGCTTTCCCGGCAGGTATAGATATACCATTTCTCTTCCTTGTAATTCCAGACCGGCTGAACCACATCGGAATGGCCCTTGTATTGATGCAGATCTGCAATGAAAACATATTTACCCTTGTCCAGGTTAACACATCTCTCACCCCACATAAGTTCATCAACTCCATCCAGGTCAATGTCAACAATGGGACACATATGGCTTCCCCTTGCTCCCGGTTCCTCCCCACTGATTTCAAGTTCCCAGCGTTTTTCCATACCCGTATTCCAGGCCTGAATGCCCATGGCTCCATAGGTACCCTGTCCGGTAAGCAACACGGGCTCTCCTTTGACATATCCTCCCATGATAAAGTTCCTGAATGTAGCGCTGAGCGTCTCACCGGAGACCGATCTGGGCCAGGGATATTGTCCGGTAGTTTCACCAGTGGCTGCATCCAGGGATTCCAGTTTGTAATGGCTGTAACCAAGGGGATGGTCCTTGTCGGTGTTTCGGACAAACCAGATCTCGTCAACTCCATCTCCATCAAGGTCAAAGGGCAAAACCGGCGTAAACCATATCCCATTCAGGGTCATGTCGTCCAGTTCCTTACGCCAGGTCTCCTTCCCCTCCATGTTGTACATAACAAACTTCAAGTGGTCTGTCGGAGAATAGAACATTTCAATCCACGGATCAATATCCTTATCGGCAGAATAGACCAGGAGTATGCCTTTGTTGTTTGCCGGGAGCTGTACAGGAACAGCCCGGAGTGAGCCTACCTTCGATCCTACATTAAATTCCCGGATGACCTTTATATTATAATCCTGACCAAACAGGCCAATACAGGTTGTAATAATAAATAAAAATCCCAGGATATACCTTTGCCGTAGAAGTTTCATAAAAAAGATGTTTAGATGTAATTAAATCAGGACCTTCGTGTTCCCTCCCTGCTCAAGGGATATATCAACCGGCTGGTTATGCTCCCATGAACCGCGTGTAAAATCAGGCACATCAATTGAATTCGAACGGTTTTGAACTGACCATTCACTCAAAGGTGTGATACAGCTCCACGTCGCAGCATCATAAACATCCTGGTCCAGTGCCAATCCGTTCCTGAGGCAGTCGATGGTGCGCCAGTCCATAATAAAATCCATTCCCCCATGGCCGCCAACCTCCTTGGCCAGTTCCCCGACCCGGGCGACTATTTTGGGCTTATATTGTTCTTCAAGGGCTTTGATTTCCTCATCAGAAAACCATCCATGTCCCTGAGAAATACGAGTCGGACCCGGATACTTCCTGGCAAAGCCTTCCGTGCCACTCACCAGGTGTATCCTTGAATAGGGACGAGGAGAGGTTACGTCATGCTGGATCATCATGGTGCCACCGTTGATGGTCCGGATGGTAGAAGTATTCATATTACCCCTGTAGGTTTCTCCGGCGAAAGGAGTATAGAAATCATCAGAGGCAGCCAGTTCTTCAGCTATTTTATGCATCATAAAGTCATTCGAAGAGGTGGAAACCAAATAGTCCATCCTGTCTCCCCGGTTGATATCCATGATCTGGGCTATGGGACCGAGTCCATGGGTAGGGTAGAGATTTCCTTTTCGCTGGTTTGCCTTCAGTCTCCACATATCCTGGTATCCCCCTTTGGAGAAGTTGAGTTCACGAAGATCATGGATATAGGCTCCTTCACAATGGATGATATCTCCAAAGAAGCCCTGCCTGGCCATATTCAATGTCAACAATTCGAAAAAATCATAACAACAATTCTCGAGCATCATACAATGTTTTCGTGTGTTCTCCGATGTCTCCACAAGTTCCCAGCATTCATCAATGGTCACTGCTGCCGGCACCTCGGTACATACATGTTTCCCCTGTTTCATGGCATATACAGCCATCGGGGTATGTAAATGCCAGGGTGTACAGATATATACAAGTTCAATGTCCTCCATTTCTCTTATCTCCTTCCACACTTCATCATTACCG
>JAZGGT010000130.1:0-2291 GCA_036480555.1 Bacteroidales bacterium
TACAAAAATAGCATATAAAAGTTGTCTGCAAAATTACTCCGGTTTCTTATCATTTGTCTGCTTTTTTGGGCCCCTGGTTTTGTTGCATCCGCTCAGGAACCAGGATTGGCAGCGGATACTGCTATGCCGGAGATCGATACAATGCTGATCAATCCGGCTCCGGACAGCACGGACCTGATCATCATTTCAGATTCCACCAGATATGCCTCTGATACCCTCCATGATGTGGGTGAGACGCAGGCCATAGATGCTCCTGTTGATTACAAAGCCAATGATTCCATTGTTTATTCTATCAGGGAGCAAAAAGTATACCTTTATGGGGAAGCCACCATTGAATATGATGATATCATATTAAATGCAGACTATATTGAGTTCAATATGGGGAACGAGGCGGTTTTTGCACGGGGGACCATAGACAGTATGGGAATTGAGATTGGCAAACCTGAATTTTCTGAAGGTTCGGAAACTTTTCAATGCAAAAAACTCTCCTATAATTTCCGGACAAAAAAAGGGCTCATTACGGACATTGTTACTGAACAGGAAGGTGGCTACCTCCATAGTGCCATCACCAAACGGCATCCGAATGACCATATCCATATGAAAAATGGCAAATACACCACCTGTGATGCACCCCATCCCCATTTTTACATAGCCCTCACCAAGGCTAAATCAATACCGAATGACAAGATCGTTGCCGGACCCGCATATATTGTACTCGAAGATGTACCACTGCCCATTGGAATACCATTCGGTTTTTTTCCGTCCACCCGGACCAGTCAATCAGGTTTCCTGTTGCCTACATATGGAGAGGAAGAGAGACGTGGATTTTTTCTCAGGAATGGTGGCTTCTATTTTTCTCTCAGTGATTATTTTGACCTGGCGATAACCGGAGATATTTATACCAATGGGACCTGGGGGATCAGGACCAGGAGCAACTACAAGAAGAATTATAAATTCAATGGTAGTTTTGGCATCAATTATATGGAGAACGTCATCGGGGAAAAGGGACTGGAGAATTACAGCAAATCCAGGGATGTTGCCATACGTTGGAACCATGGCCAGGATGCCAGGGCAAATCCGAATCAATCCTTCAGGGCAAGCGTGGATTTTACGACCTCTTCCTATGACCAGAACCACAGCCATAACATCAATAATGTCCTGCGTAGCACGAAAAGATCCTCTGTCTCCTATTCACGGATGTTCCCGAACGCGCCCTTTAACCTTTCCGGAAGTATGAGCGCCACACAGAACAGCCAGACCAAGAGGATGGATCTGAATCTGCCTTCAATAAATTTTTCCATGAACAGGATCTATCCCCTGAAGAGAAGGAATGCAGTTGGGAAGGCCCGCTGGTATGAAAAATTCCAGGTCTCATACACAGCCCAGCTCGAAAACCGGCTGAGTACCATCACTGACTCACTTTTCACAACAACCAAGCCAGAAGATTTTGAAAATGGTTATGCTCACAACATTCCGGCCAGCCTGGCACTGAACTTCCTTAACTATTTTACCTTTTCTCCTTCGCTAAGGTACTCAGGGGTAGTATTTACTAAATCAATAAATCCCCAATGGATAGAAGATTACCAGTATCCGGATGGCAGGGTTGTTGATACACTGATCGTAGATACCATTCCGGGCTTCAATTATGCACATGCTGCGGTACCCAGTATTGGACTGACATTTACGCCGAGGATTTATGGAATGTATACGTTCCGTGAAAAATCACGGATTGAAGCCATCAGGCATGTTATATCTCCATCCGCAAGTTTCAGTCTGGTCCCGGATATGTCTGGTGTCATGCCCAATTACTACCAGGAAGTACAGATTGATTCCAACGGCCGGACCCATATTTTTCCTTTGTATGATGAGTCTGTCTTTCGGACTCCGGTTCCATCCGGACGTTCAGGCTCCGTGAGTCTGTCTTTGAAGAATAATATTGAAATGAAATTAAAATCCCGTTCAGATACCGTTGAAGAAGTTACGAAGGTTAAGCTCCTGGACAACCTGAATTTTTCTACCAATTACAATATCTTCAAAGACTCCTTAAAATGGTCCACGGTCAGAATGAGTGGGAATACCAGTATATTTAAAAGAAAGGTAAGTCTTCGTTTCGGGGGCGTCTTCAATCCCTATGCCTATGTTACGGAAGAAAACGGGCGGAGCCACGATATTGACCAGGCGCTGATAAAGACTGAGAACCGATTGTTCAGGTTAACCGGACTGGACTTTTCCGTTGGTATGAATTTCAGTTCCAAACAGGGGACCTCAGGCAGGCAGCAGGAAGGGAGCGA
>JAZGGT010000131.1:0-7293 GCA_036480555.1 Bacteroidales bacterium
ATTTACCTGGAGGAGGCGTTCAATAATGTTTGAGTAATGAATCTTTTTGCCCTGCTCTGCAGGGCATGCGGGGCGGCAGCCCCCCCTGACCACCTGCCGCCCCGCCCCTCTATTATTCCTATGCTTAAATTAACCATATAAACCCTGTCGGAAGAATGGGTGACCTACACAATCTGACACAATACCTCTAAGATTTAAGCCTGATACCAATTATACGGATTTTGTTTCCAAAGTTGTTAGGTATCCACGAGATGCCGCAATAAACGGAATACTGGGTAAAGTTGTTTTTGTTTTTCAAATTAATTCGGTAGGTTGTATTAATTCTATCAATATTGTTGAATCTCCTCATGAAGCCCTTAGTGAAGCATTAGGATAAGGAACATGAAAATTTAGTTGTTGACCGGATGCTTAAAAAAAAGTGATTAATTTGATTGAATTAAAAACAAATCGGGTATGGTACGAAGAAAATTATTACAACATGCAAACTGTTGGTGTACATGCAAATTAAATTCAAAAAGCTTCTTGAGATTTACTTTTGTTGCTGTCTTTATTCTTTTCCAGAATTATACAACTTTCTCTCAATCAGATAAACAGGTAAATGTTCTGATTATTATGACGGATCAGCAATTTGCCGATGCCATGAGTTGCGTGATGGGGGATCAATATCTTCACACCCCAAACATGGACAGACTTGCAGAAAATGGTGTTCGGTTTACAAAGGCATACAGTCCGGATCCCCTGTGTAAACCCATGCGCTCTTCGATGATGACGGGCAGGTTTCCCCATCAAACAGGAGTACTTTCAAATGGAAAGACTAAAATCGATCCCTCTGAAAATGTATTTCTGGGGAGGATTTTTAAGGATGCCGGTTACCAAACGGCATATTTTGGGAAGTGGCATGTTGCTTTCGACGAAAAACAAAAGGCGGTACATGGGTTTGATATTTTTATGGGAGATACAGGTCGTCTGGATCCAAATCCAACAGCAACATTTCTGAAACAAGAACATCAAAAGCCATTCCTGGCTGTAGCATCTTTTCTCAGTCCACATGAGATCTGCCAATGGGCTCGTTTTGAGGAATTGCCGGGCTGGCCTATTGGTGAAATTCCGGAATTGAAAAATCTACCTCCCCTGAAATCAAATATGAATCCTCCTGAAAACGAAACCGATATAATGGAATATATGCGAAAATCTTATCATGCGAACCGGCGGTTCCCCGTAGGTGATTATACCGAGCATGACTGGCGAAGATTGGCATGGGGATATTACCGCCTGATTGAGCGTGCAGATGATTTTGTCGGTGAAGTCATGGATGCCTTAAAACAATCCGGTCTGGAGGAAGAAACCCTGGTCCTTTTTCTCAGCGATCATGGAGATTGTGCGGGAAGTCACAGATGGAACCAGAAAACGGTTTTTTACGATGAGTCATCCCGGGTTCCTTTTATAATTTCATGGAAAGGTACTACTGAAAAAGGAACTTCAGATCTCCTGCTAAATACCGGGACAGATATACTCCCAACCCTTTGTGATTTTGCAGGTATCCAAATTCCAGCCCATTTACCCGGAAAAAGTATAAAGGCAGCTGTTATGGGAGAAAGAATACCCTGGCGAAGAGATTTTGTGGTATCTGAAAATTATATGGTTCAGGGCGACCCGGTTGATGGGAAAAGTTTGCAGCCTCATGGCAGGATGGTGAGAAGTCATCGGTTTAAATATTGTCTATACAGCGAAGGGAAACGCCGGGAATCCCTTGTGGATATGATAAACGACCCCCTGGAAATGATAAACCTGGCGGAGGATCCTGATCATAAAAATGCCAGAGAGAAGCATCGCTCATATCTGAAGCAACACGCTGAGCAATATGATGATTTGCAGGCCTTAAAAATGCTGTCTGAAACGACAGGTAATTAAAATATATAAAATGGAAAAGGAGGCGTGTTCGCCTTTATCATAAATGCAGTACTTGTATTTTTCTGTACGGATCATTCTTCCGGCATCACCCAATCCCGTGGTTTCGTCTGAAAACAGGGTTTCAGTAACTACATAGTCATACTTCTGTATGGGATGCCCCCCACTGAATTTGCAAAAAGAACGGACAGCAGGGAATATGAAAATTACACCTGCTTTAGTATTTGCTTTGCAAAAGTAACACTTACCAGTTCCTCGAATTATCCGAATGTTGCTTTACAACCCGATCCTCTGACAGGAAGGTTCCATATCGTTTGGTGAATTCGTACTTGCTCTGGCTTGCTATCTCGGCAACTGCTTTTACGGCTTCACTCCTAATCTCTGTTTGTTCGATGGCAGCTATGGCAAATAATCCCACAATTAGATTGGGGTGCTCCAGCTCTATTGCCAGTGCTGGGATAGGATCATAGGAGGGATCGATTCTATACAGTGCCAGGTTTGAAGCAATTCGTACTGAAGGATCTGCATCTGACGTCAATTGAATAAGTATTTTCTTTGCAGTTTCCACCCCGTTCACACCCAACCAGGTGGCCCCCCAGTAACGCATGGCAGGCTCCTCCGATTCAATGGCCTGAATCAAAGCTGCATTGTTCTGCTGTTCACCATGCTCGATCACAGCTATGAGTTGCCTGGTTAGTTGGTCCATCCCCTCCTGTTTCATGGCAGCGTACTTCGACCCATGCTCCTTCCCCATCTCCTCAAGGAGTGGTTCGGGAATCAGGGCTGGATCATGGCTGTCTGTCATCCAGGAATAAAGCCTTGAACGCAGGTCTTCAAGATGGTCGTAGTACGCCGGATCCCCGGCCAGGTTGTTTATCTCAAAAGGATCCTTCTCCAGGTCGTACAATTCCTCCACAGGGCGGGTGGGCTGATAATAGCGGGACTGCAATTCATTCAGTCTGCCCTCTTCCCAGAGCTCCCGCATATGCCTGGATATCAGCTTTCCGTCCTTGTACTGATTGCGTTGGGCATGGGGACGATAGCTGAGGAAATTCCGGATATATTTATACTTATCAGTTCGCACAGAACGAATGATCTCCGTGGTCTCATCACATCGGTCCCGGGTAGTATATATGTACTCCTGGGACTCATATGCATCGGCATAGAGGTCGGCTCCCTGCAGGTGTGCTGGAATATCAATCCCCGCTATAGCCAGTGATGTGGGCAGGATATCGATGTGCTTCACCATGTCGCTGCGAACCTTGCCCTTTTGTTTTCCTTCCGGGAATTTCACTATCAGGGGTACCCTGATTCCCTCATCATAGAGAAATTGCTTCCCTCGCATATGAGAAATCCCATGATCGGTGAGCAATACAATGAGGGTCTGATCATAGACTCCTGCTGACTTAAGCTCAACAACAATCTTACCTACCTCATCATCCGTATCAAGCCAGGAGCCCAGATACTCTTTCCAGTCCTTTCGCATGATTTCATCCTCAAAGTAGTAGGGAGGTAAACTGAAATCTTCTGTTTCAGCCACCCTATTCCGGTTCTTCCCCCCATGCAACTGGATCTGTGAGAAAAAGGGAGAGCCTTCCGGGCAAGCCTTCCAGGAGGTACCGGAATAGGCATTTTCGGCAACAAAGTTGTAATCTGTCTTACCCGTCTCACCATTCAGCTTTTCATTGCTGGTATAGTAGCCTGCCTGTTCAAACAGCCTGCTGGCCAGGGGAAGTTCTGGCGGTAGTGCAAAACTCTCATAATAATCCACGTTCCCACCTCCTTTACCTTCTTTCACCTGGCTCCGGTGGTTGTGGGCTCCTGCCGTGGTCTGGTACATGCCAAGCACCAGGGCGGAGCGTACCGGAGAACAGACGGCGGCCGTTGTAAAGGCTTTTTCAAAACGCACTCCATCCCCAGCCAGGGCATCAATGTGTGGGGTTTCTATGGCTGTTTCCCCGTAGCAGCTGATGTGACAGGATGCATCCTCAATAACTATCCACAATACATTGGGCCTGGCCTTTTTTTCCTGTGCACCCGGCTTACATCCGATCATGAAAAAGGTAAGAAAAATCAGCAATAGACCATAAACATTTTTCATCTCTATATTCTTTTTAATTAATGCTTTACTCTGTATTCGAACATGTAATAACCCTCTTCAGGGAATGACCATTTCTCCTAAGCTGAGATTAAAGTTCTGCCCTGTTCCTGAATTGCCGGGGAGGGTGATCTGCTCCGATTTCTTCCCGCTAAGGGAAATCAGGGATTGGGTGGGGCCCGATAACTCAATATCCCCGACCGAAACAAATTTTGAATTATGGAAATTCATGGCCGGGATCTGGCTGGTTCTCAAATGAAAACAGAAAGTTTTCTGATTTGACGCGTTGGGCGTCCATCAGCTCGACCATTTCTTTCACAAGGACCGGGTTTTGATCAGCCACATCATCTGATTCTCCCGGATCCAGTTCCAGGTTATATAGCTCTATGTCCTGATGAAAACCTTTTTCACCCACATTCAACCTGATCAATTTCCATTTTCCCTTTCGAATAGCTTGTTTCCCGCCCTCTTCATGAAATTCCCAATACAGGAGCCGTTCCGGATCGCCGGTTTCATTTTGAGTAATGACCTTTTTCAGACTGATTCCATCCAGACCGCCGGGTGTGCCGGTTTCTGCAAAATCGGCAAGTGTAGGAAATACATCCGGAAAATACCATGGGGTCGAGTTGGTTACACCTTCGGGAACAGTACCCGGCATGGAAACGATCATGGGTACGCGAATGCCACCTTCATAGACGTCTCTCTTGCGCCCCCTCAAAGAACCGGAACTATCAAACCTCCCATCCCAGCGTTGGGCAGCTCCATTGTCTGAGGTAAAAAATACCAGGGTATTGTCCCTGATTTCCAGTTCTTCCAGTAAGGAGATGATTTTTCCAACATCAGAATCGATGAGCGTCACCATGGAGGCATGCACCTGCTCTTGTTCTGTCCAGCCCCTGTTTTGATAGGCCTTGTGGATGGCCGGGATTTCATATTCATCATGGGGTAGCAGATAAGGGATGTACAGGAAAAACGGATGGTCCTGGTTGGCCCTGGATCTGATAAAGTCTAATGAAAATTGCGTGAAAAGGTTATGCGTGTAATTCTCCTCTTTAAACTTATCTTCCGCAGCTATTTTATATTTTACTTTGTTCTTCCAGATGTAATCTGTATAATGGTGGTGCGCCCGGCGTTGGTTCAGGAAACCAAACCATTCATCAAAACCCTGGTCATTAGGGAGTCCACTGGTATTGGGTTCTCCAAGTCCCCACTTTCCGGTAATGGCAGTAGCATACCCCGCTTGCTTCAGCACTTCGGCAATGGTGACATCCCCTGCATTCAACGGGACCCTGCCTTCACCACCCCCTAATCCAACGACTCCTCCCTGACCGAAATTTCCCCTTACCGTGGTGTGTCCGGTATGCCTGCCTGTCATCAATACACTTCTTGAGGGTGCGCAGACCGGAGAACCGGCATAGCAATCGGAAAACTGAATACCCTGCCTTGCCAGTTTATTCAGGTTTGGGGTTTTAATTTCCTTCTGGCCATAACTCTCAAGATCACCATAGCCCAAATCATCGGCCATAATAAAAATGATATTTGGTTTTGTTGCTTGAGGCATCTTATCACAGCTTTCCAGGAAGCATAGTAAGGCCAGAGCGATCAACAAATTGAACTTATACATAGTTATTATTTCGTTGATTGTTTATAATTTTCCCACCTTACCTTTTCTTTTTCCAGATCCACTGGTTCGGCATTTTTTATAATACTAATTGCGTACTTTTCAAGTGCAGTGCTTTGTGTTTTCTTATTGGCTCCGCTTGCCATTATCATTTGTTGAACAGCATACCAGATATTAAACTGATCTGCCAGGAAATTAAAATCGTCTGCAATCAGCATCCCATTCTGACTGAGCAGCTTCTGCACTAAAATATCCCTGATGGTCTGAAATCCAGCAGAGCTCATATCAATCCGATAATTGCGTTCTCCAATAAACTGAAGCAAATTATCAGTAATCTCTTCCTCCGTTTCTCCTGCAATCGTGTGGTTCTCCCGGATTTTGAATAATACATTGACGGGGGTGATTATTTTACTGAAAGCAGTATCCTTTTGAATAGCTTTTCGTCCCTTGTCGCTCAATGCAAATTCCACAATGGGTGAATCTGTTTGTTCCGGAAGAACACTTGTTATTTCGAGGACGGCTGGCTCCAGGCCCTGTGCACTTACGGTGACCATTATGGTTCCTTCTTCGTGGGTCGAGCGGATTACATTGCATACGGGTACGATGGTATAGCCGGTACCTTCCCATTCTTCATACTTCTCAATGTCGGTTTCGTACACATGATGCCCCACCAGTTTCGCCGGACCATCTACTTTCCAGTTCAGGGTGTTTTTCGCATCAAAGACCGGGTTTCCTTTTTCGTCAACTACACTTGCTTCCACAATGGCAATCCCGCTGCGGTCTGCCCTGATTTCTTTCTGGGCCGTTTTCAGTTTGATCCTGGCAGGTGCTCCGGGCATGTAGACCCTGGTTTCAATCCTTTCACCATTTTTTATTCCGGTCAGTTTTAGCTCACCCCTGACTATTTCCACATTTTCATAATCGAGGGTGTACATATTGGCTTTGTCCGGAATTCTTTTCCCTAGCGAACGTCCGTTCACCAGCAGTTCAACCTCATCGCAATTTGAGTCAATGGTGATGGTTTTGCGTTGTCCCAGGTACCGGGCGCGCCAGAAATGGGGATGGATAAAAACAGTTGGGATATCCGTATAATTGGCTTTTGTAAGCCAATAGACGTACTTGGGCTGGCGGTACATATCCACCCATCCTTTGGGATTGATATGTTTGAGTATGCAGTTGAGGTATTCACGGTCGGCTCCGTGGTCTTCGTATAACCAGGCACTGGTGTTGTCTCCCAATACGCCTCGTATACTACCTCCCCGGACCTGTGCCCTTTCATGCTGCCAGGTTTCATTGCTGCAATGCTGCCCGTTTTCAGGCTCCGAACTAAACCCTTCCGGGGCATCATCTTCATCGAACCAGCCGCGAACCGTTACCCTGAGCAAAGCTTCCAAATCGAGATTTTCATGGGTATGCTGGATGAAATCTCCCCCCTGATGACCTTTTCTGAGGTGGATAATCCGCGTTGTGTCTTCTTCCACCGCCCATTTGGAATCGGCAGCATCAGAGGTTTCGTTGCCCATGCTCCAGAAAAATATAGAAGGGTGGTTTCGGTCACGCCTGATCATTTCGCGGACGTTTTGTTCCTGCACGCCTTCATCAAAATCGATGCTTTTAATGTTGGGGACTTCCTCTACCATAACAATCCCCAATGAATCGGCCAGAT
>JAZGGT010000132.1:0-2102 GCA_036480555.1 Bacteroidales bacterium
GAGTATTCTGATGACAGAGGAGTTGGGGGAGTGGATTTTGCCAACGAGGTCTATGTTGGAAGGATCCCCGTTTATGAGGGAGTAGCAGATCTAGATTCAGTTTTAAGCAAGATAATAAGATATGGAGGCACACCCGCTCTTGGCAGTATGAGTCCTATGAGCGACACAAGCTGGAGACTTAATGCCTTACTGCCGATGAGTTATTTGGAAGGGTCGACGGATACCGCTTACTTGGGTGAGGCGATGAAATCAGATTATTTATCTTCAGCAGGATATTCTTCCTGGACGATGTACATGCAAGGGAGTGTATGTGCCGAGGCTGATTCATTATTTTCGTCAGATGAGGAGCTTTTGGATCTTTCAGTGAGAGAAAGATGGAAAGTTATTCCATACGGGCTGGTATGGTGGAATGGACATGGAAACACACTTAAGACATTTCTTGGATACGAGGATTGTGGTTGGGGGGAAATAATGAGTACGAGGGATGCTCCTTTATTGAATGATAACTTTCCCTCTTTTGTTTTCCAGGGTGCTTGCGACAATGGACGTCCAGAGTTATCGTATAATCTTGGAACAGCTTTATTATACAATGGGGCAATTGCCACTTTGAGTTCAAGCAGGGTTTCCTGGTATAGCCAAGGTTCCTGGAATACTGGAATGAAATATAACTGTGATATTGCAAGTATAGCTTATTTTTGCGGGAAGGAGATGGTTGGTAATGATAAGAAAGTGGCTGTAGCCCTTTATGATGTAAAGAGTGATATGGGGATCAGCGGTGAATTGTGGGGAGACGAGTCATGGATGAATCTTTTTGATTTCAACCTCTACGGTGATCCTGTGGCTTCCCTTAAAGCTATCACGGGGAATTTATTGATCATCTCTTCAGGGCCAGGAGGGACGACGGATCCTGAACCAGGGGAATATATCTATGATGATGAAACGGACGTTTCTATAAGAGCCACAGCTGAGACGAATAATAGATTCAGCGGATGGTCAGGAGATGTCCCTGAAGGGCAGGAAAATGACAATCCCCTCATCATAACTGTGGATTCGGTCATATCAATCCAGGCCAATTTTATTCGCCAGTACAATCTGACTGTTGCTTCATCGGCCGGTGGAACAACCAATCCTGAGCCGGGAGCCCACACC
The DNA here is from genome assembly GCA_036480555.1 of Bacteroidales bacterium. GTDB lineage: Bacteria > Bacteroidota > Bacteroidia > Bacteroidales > SM23-62 > SM23-62. Next base: position 1,150 of record JAZGGT010000132.1, read on the forward strand.
TACGATGATGGAACAGAAGTAATCCTGACCGCCATCCCTGAAAATTTTTATAATTTCAGCGGATGGTTAGGAGATGTCCCTGAAGGGCAGGGAAATGACAATCCCATCACCATTACGATGGATTCCGGCAGGTCGATCCAAGCCAGTTTTGTTCTCAAGTACGACCTGACTATATCTGTGGAAGGAGGTGGGATAACATCCCCTTTACCGGGAACTCATAGTTATGGATCAGGAGAGACTATCCAGGTAAGAGCCATACCAGATAACAAGTATGAATTCAGCGGATGGAGTGGTGATGTATCAGGGTCAATGAATCCTGTAAAAATCACAATGGATTCAGCCAAAAGTATAAAAGCCGGATTTATTAAGAAGAAAGGATGTTTCATTGCATCAGCAGCCTATGGTACATCCTTGCATCCTTATGTAAAGATTCTTCAAGATTTCAGGGATACATATCTTATGCCGAGCAAGTTCGGCCGTTTATTGGTTTTGTTCTATTACAGATATTCACCGCTTCTGGCGGATTTCATTGCCAAACACAAAGCCTTAAGAGTTGCTGTCCGGGTCAGCCTGATGCCTCTGGTAGCTTTCAGCTATTCCATGCTCCAGTATGGCCCTGTGATTACCGCATTTATACTTGTGTGTATTTTTGTAATCCCAGTCGTTCTTATTTCTTTTTATCTGAGAAAGCCGGGGGAACATCGATAAAGTAAACGACATGGGCGACATGGGGGTCGCGTCTTAACATTTGACATATCTTTTATTTCTTTTTACATTAGTGCCTGGTTTATTTATCTTGAATATGTCAAATGTCAAAACCTGGCCCCCAAAAAGCGAGAATGTCATGGCAGCCTTAACCTACAAAAAAGCAGGTGTTGATATCGAAAAAGGCGATGAGTTTGTAAAAAATATAAAATCCCTTTTTGAAAAAACCAGGCGTCCTGAAGTTCTGG
>JAZGGT010000133.1:0-7198 GCA_036480555.1 Bacteroidales bacterium
ATCACTGCCAGTCCCAGTCCGGTCGAGGTCTTTACTGTCTTCGATACCGCCAGGTATGAGCACATACCCAGGAAATATGCGAAGATCATATTGTCAATAAAAATGGACTTGACGAATATATTTACAAGATTTTCCATATGCTGTAAATTTTCTACTTCTCTTCAATTAATTTCTTGTTCCGGGCACGCTGAACCCAGATAATGATGCCCACGGTGATCAGTGCCATTGGCGGCAGGATCATCAATCCGTTGTTCACATATCCGGTTGAGAATATACCCAGTTTCTCAAACAGTGGATAGTCCCATATTGTTCCCGAACCAAGCAACTCCCTGAAAAAGGCCACGATGATCAGGATGACACCATATCCTGCGGCATTCCCTATGCCATCCAGGAAGGAAGGCCAGGGTTTGTTAGCCATCGCAAAAGCCTCCAGCCTCCCCATGATGATACAGTTCGTGATGATCAGTCCAACAAAAACCGACAGCTGTTTGCTCACGTCATAGGCAAAAGCCTGCAGGATCTCATCCACCAGGATCACCATGGTAGCGATGACCGTCAGCTGTACAATGATGCGTATCCTGGGCGGAATTGATTTCCTGAGAAGGGAAATCACCACGTTGGAGACGGCCATGACAGCTACCACTGATATCGCCAGTACCACCGAGGGTTTCAGTTTTACCGTAACAGCCAGGGCCGAACAGATCCCAAGGACCTGCACGGTAATGGGATTGCTGTCATTCAGAGGATCTCTCAGCAAATTCAGGTTCTTCGTTGAAAACAGCGGTTCTCTCTCTTTCATGATCAGTTGCTTTTAGTCTTAAAATAGGTTTCATAATTGCCAAGGCATTCTTCCATCATCTCCTGGAGCGCCACACTGGTTATGGTCCCTCCGGAAATGGCATCCACGGCATGCGGATCATCCGGGTCTGCGCCGCCTTTAACGACCCTGACCGATGTAAATTCCCCGGCATCATCAAATATTTTCTTACCAAGGTATTGAGCCTGGTACCAATCCGTATTGATCTCTGCACCCAGTCCGGGTGTCTCCTTGGAATGGGCAAAGATGGCCCCGTAAATCGTCGTCAGATCTTCCTCCAGGGAGATATAACCCCATATGGGTCCCCATAATCCCTTCCCCTGCAGAGGCAGTATGTGTATCTCCTTACCATCCTCATCGACATAAACGAATACCGGAAGGTTCCGGTCTTCAGATGATTTTGCCAGCTCGGCCTTCAGGTTAATCTTGAAGGCTTCCACATCAGCCTTCAATTCACCCTCAGGATTGATGGCGAAGCTTTTGGTAATGTTTTTATCATAGGCCTCTTCCACGTATATATCCTTATCCTTAACATCATCAAGATCACGGGCGATACCAACCGAATGCAGAATATCCAGTTTCTTCTCTATCTCAATATTTTTTTCCTGGAATGGCTTGAGCTGCTCTGCTACAAAAGACAAGAGGGTGGCAACCAGCATCACCATCACCGTAGAGAACACGAAAATATATGTATTGCTAAAACTTTTCATAGGATTGGTCTCTTATGTGTTGATACTCATTTTCGCTCTTTTGAGCCTCTTCTTAATGTGGGATTCGATCACGTAATGATCGATAAGGGGCGCAAATACATTCATCAGCAAGATGGCCAGCATAACCCCTTCCGGGAAGGCCGGGTTCAGTACCCGGATGATGATGGCAAGGATTCCGATGAGGAAACCGTATATCCACTTGCCCCTTTCTGTTTGGGCGGCACTTACCGGGTCGGTAGCCATGAAGACGGCCCCGAAGGCAAAACCGCCCAGCATCAAATGTTGCCAGAATGGGATCTCCATCAGTGCATTTCCTCCAAAGGCATTCAGTATCAGTCCCATTACCGTGCCACCTGCAAATACGGAAAAGATTATTTTCCAGCTGCCCACTCCTGTAAATATGAGGAAAGCTGCCCCGATCAGGATGGCCAGCGTTGATGTTTCTCCAATGGAACCGGGGATAAGTCCCAGGAACATATCCATTCCTGTCATGGGATCACCGGTGGTGTTAAGTATCTGCGGATCATTGACGGCAGCCTGTCCGAGTGCAGTGGCCCCGCTGAACCCATCAACGATCCCTTCCCCCTTTATCAGTCCATTGATCCATACCTTGTCCCCCGACATAAAAGTCGGATAGGCAAAAAACAGAAAGGCCCTTGCTGTGAGTGCCGGGTTAAGGATGTTCATGCCTACACCCCCAAAGACCTCCTTGCCGATGATCACGGCAAAAACCGTTGCTACGGCCACCATCCACAGGGGGGTATCGACCGGGATCACCAAGGGGACCAATATGCCGGAAACAAGGTAGCCTTCACTTACTTCATGATGCCGGATCTGCGCGAACAAAAATTCTACGCCGAGTCCGACCACATAGGAGACAACGATGATTGGGAATACCTTGAGGAACCCGAACCAGAAATTCTCCAGGACAGCACGTTCCAGACCAATGGCCAGGGCATTCTGATATCCTGTATTCCACATCCCAAGGAGGATGGCAGGCACCAGGGCCAGTACCACAACGATCATGGTCCGTTTCATATCCATGGCATCACGGATATGCGAACCCTTCTGGGTAACATGGTTGGGAACAAAGAGGAATGTCTCGAAGGCCTCGAAGGTGGACTGCAAGGCAGCAAACTTCCCACCCTTTTCAAAATTCGGCTTGATCTTATCTACAAACCTTCTCAGTGAACTCATATGTATATGGGATGAATTTCATGGATGTGAATCTATTCTAATTCTTTGATCATCAGGTCAATTCCCTGCCGGATGATGGACTGGATCTCGATTTTCGAGGGACAAACGAATTCGCAAAGGGCGAAATCCTCTTCTGCAACCTCGAAGATCCCAAGTTGTTCCATTTTCTCAATATCATCCACAAGGATGGCTTTCAACAGGTGCATCGGGTATATGTTCATGGGCAGGACCTTTTCATACTCGCCGGTAACCACAAACGGCCGTTCCCCGCCTTTCAGATTGGTATCCACCTTGTATTCCTTGCCGGGTGTCAGCCAGGAGGGGAAACTTCTGGAAACGCTCAACTTCTTGAATCCAGGCGCTATCCATCCAAACATCTCGTAATAATTCCCTTCAGGCAGGACGGTCACCTGGCTGTCATAATAACCAAGGTATCCGATCTTGTTAATCTTACTGCCGGTAAGCGCATTTCCGCTGATGTATCTTAATGCCCCGGAGTTAACGTTATCCAGCACATAAGGCTCAATACAGGTCCCGCTCAGAACCTTGAAATACCTTGGCTTTTTAACTTCAGAACCGGTTAAGGCAATTACCCTTGCAGCATCATAAATCCCCTGTTCAAACAAACGGCCAATCATGATCACCTCCTGCGGCTGAATACACCATACAACCTCATCCTTGTTGACCGGATCGATATGATGGATCTGTACACCCGGATTCCCGGCCGGATGCGGTCCCTTAAAATAATGCAGGGTTACACCGCTTGCCTGGGTAAATACCTCATCAGCAGGATATTCGGACTGTAGTGAAAGGTGAACCTCCCCCCTTGTCAGCTTATTCAGGGCATTGATCCCGGTTTGAAAAGCGCTGTTGTTCCCTTTTACCATGAAATCCATATCCGGTGAAAGCGGAGCAGTATTAAAACCTGAAATGAATATTGCTTTTGGCTCTGATTGTGAACGTGCTATCACAGCATAGGGCCGCTGCCGGATCGAGGGCCAAAGCCCGGCATCCTGAATTTTTTTAAAAATTTGTTCCTGGTCAAGTTTGCCAGGATCGGCAGCCCCGAATTCCTCATATTCATTCTTCCCATCAGCTTCAACAACAACTTCCAGTATTCTTCTTCTTTCTCCGCGGTTGATCGCTTTGACCTCTCCGCTCACCGGTGAGGCAAATTTTACCTCAGGATGGACTTTATCAAAGAAAAGGATAGTCCCTGCTTTAACCTTATCTCCGGGCCTTGCAACCAGTTTTGGTACAACCCCGGGGAAATCTATTGGTTTAACAGCAAAGGTCGAGGAAGGTTGGACGTTGGAAATAATTTTTTCGGCGGCTCCTTTTAACTTTATATCAAGACCTTTCTTGATATTAATTACCTTGGACATGGAATATTTTTTGGTTTGCAAAAGGCATTTGACAAAAATAAGTATTTTTAGTTTTCATACAAGATGGATTAACAGACATTCAAACAATAAAATTTTATATGTCATGTTTTTTATAGACTTATGTCAACTCAATATTCAATATACCATATATTAAGGTCCGTAGTTGCCGGTGTTTTACTAGCCTTTATGGGCGCTTCAGAGCTTGTTTGCCAGGAGGTATTTTATACTGACTGTACCTTCCGTCCCAGCATCAAATCCGTTCAACTCCACAGGGCCGGCTGGGATATGACCTACCCCATCATTGAACTGAACAGTGCAGATCAGCTGGAACTCCGTTTTGATGATCTCAGCGATGAGATAAAGAACTATTCTTATACAATAGAACACTGTGATGCGGACTGGATGCCCTCAAATCTTGCTGTGGACGAATTTATTGATGGATTTAATCATCAGCCTGTCCAGGAATATTCCCTTTCATTCAATACCCATATGAATTATGTCAATTACAGTGTGGTATTGCCCAATGATGATATGGGCATCAAGTTATCCGGCAATTATGTACTGAAGATCTTCGAAGATTTTGATGAAACCAACCTGGTGCTGACCCATCGTTTTTCAGTATCGGAAGCGTTGACAAGTATCCAGGGAGATGCCATAAGGCCGGTGGCAGATCCCTACCATGATGACGGCCACCAGATAAGTTTGAAGGTATTCCTGGGATCGGTCAGCATTAATGATCCCTACTCCGAGATAAAGGTCGCCATTCAACAGAACAATCGCTGGAAAATGTCTATCAGGAACCTGAAACCACTTTTTATCAGGGATGGCATACTGGACTATGACCATCAGTCCGGGAATATTTTCAAAGGCGGGAATGAATACCGCTATTTCGATATCAAAAGCATGCGATACCAGGCTGAAATGGTAAGGGACATCAAATATCAGCCGCCCTATTACCACGTTTACCTTGTTCCTGACCAGCCCAGGTACAGGGGTAATTATTTTTACCGGGGGGACCTGAATGGCCGGTATTATATTGAAGTCCAGGAAGGAGTTAAGAGACATACAGAATCAGATTATGTCTATGTCCACTTTACCCTTCCGATGGATGTGCCCATCATAGACGGGAAACTCTATGTATGCGGTGCCCTCTCAAACTGGCAGTGCAACGAGACCAACCAGATGACCTACGATTTTGAAACCAAATCGTACAGGCTTGACATGCTGCTGAAGCAGGGATACTATAATTACGAGTATGTTTTTATCAAGGATGGATCAAGATTCCCTGATGCCACCTATATGGAAGGCAGTTATTATGAGGCTGAAAATGATTATGTGATCTATGTTTACCTGACTACCAATACCTCCCGTTACGACAGGCTGATCGGTTACCAGATCCTGAACTCGATCAGGAAAAATTTGTAATTTACAGGCCTATCTCCTCCCCGATCTCTTTCATAGCATCCAGGCTGATCTCTGCAAATTCAGGCAGCGGGATCCCGATATTTTCACATTCCATGATGATTTCCCTGTTCACGGAGGCTGCAAAGGCCTTTTGCTTCATTCTCTTCACAATGGATTTCGGCTTAACCGCTGCTATCTTCCTGTCAGGATAAACAAGTGCGGTAGCATAGATGAGTCCCGTGATGGTCTCCCCCGCAGCCAGGGCATGCTGGAACTCAGTTTCCCTGGGCTTACCGGTAGCCATCTCATTATGCATGCTGATGGCATCAAGTATATCTTCATCCAGGTCATAATCTGCTAAAAGTTCCCTGGCCTTAAGGGAATGTGTTTTGGGATCTGCATCTGTGACCTCCACATCGATATCATGCAGCAAACCAGCCAGTGCCCATTTTTCCTCGTCCCTGCCCAGCTTTTTTGCCAGTGCTCTCAGGACAGCTTCAGAGGAGAGGCAGTGATAGATCATTTTCTCATTTTTAATATGCTGCCGGATCAGATTCAGGGCTTCATCACGTGTCATCATAGTTTCTTGTTGTTATTTTTGTACCAAAATATTGAAAATTACCGGATGGAGAAAATAATTGACGAAAAGATCCCGATCGAGGAACTGGTCGAGGTCCTGCCGGCTTCAGTCACCTACCTGTCAAAAAAGGGCATCAGATGCATCGCCTGTGGTGAACCAATCTGGGGCACGCTCGAAGAAGCCGCCCGGGAAAAAGGATTCGGGGACCAGGAGATCCTTGGATTTGTAAAGGATTTGAACGAATTACGTTTGGATCGTCATGTATGATTCCTTGTGGTACCACTCCAAAGTTACCGGAGTCTCTGTAGGTCAATAATCTGCGGGGGTTTTTTGTTGGAGGTGTTAAATCCGTAAATGGTTTTATAATATATTTCACTCGGAGGAATTTATTGCCAGCGAAAATCGATATTTACCAAGGTATGAGTTAATCGATTCGATCGACTCCTTGATATCGTGTAGATACTTTCGTATCTCAATCTCCATACAGCTTAGTTTTTGTCTTGTTTACTGATTCAATAAAGTATGGATTCGCAAGAGATTTTTCTGTTATGAGGTCAACCGGTCTATTAAACAGTGCTTCGAACTTATCGGCCAGTATGAAATAATTATCAGCATAGTCACCATAATCCATAGGAGTAAATGATACAAGTAAATCTATATCACTTTCCTCAGAAAATGTTCCTTGGACAATGGAACCAAATGCAAAAAGTCCTTTTACATTATGTTCAATGCATAATTGCCGGATCAGATCAATATTCTCATTAATCAGGGAATGCATAAATAAGTTGTTTATAACTGTTAACAGACATTTCCTGGGATTATATGATGGAAATTATGAAGAAGCATTAAGATATTTGTCATTTGAAAAATCAGAAAACATTCAGAATCAATTATTTTTTTTACAACAATATCAGTATTTTGCACTAATATATGGATTAATGAATAATCCAAAATTGGAGTATGCTTATTATGATTCATCCCGCTTGATATTAGAAGATACGCTAACTGTGGCACCTGATGATTCAAGGTTTTACAGTGCTCTCGGAATAGCCTATGCTGGATTGGGACGAAAAAAAGAAGCAATTGAAGCAGGTGAAAAAGCAGT
>JAZGGT010000134.1:0-2372 GCA_036480555.1 Bacteroidales bacterium
AACCCACACGGTTGCAGATGCCTATACAATTGCAGTAGTTTCCCATTTTATCCGCAAAGAGGGTGATCATGTCCCCGCCGCATTCACAGGGTGCATAAACAGGCAGGGGAACATCGCAGGTCGGACAGAGAAGATTCATGATCTCTCCTTCTGAAAGGTCAATGCCAATCGTGTATTTAGACTTATCCCCGCAGTATGGGCTGAGCGCTATGTGTCCCTCCTGCTTTCCCTTCTTTAGTTTGATAAGGATCCCATGACGTCCGGTGAATTCAACATTCGGACTTATCAGATTATGTCCGTTGGGGCAATAGCATTCCTCAACTACCAGCAATTCATCGTCATCATCCGTGAGCTTCTTCTTGGCCTTCTTCTCCTTCTTTTTCACGTGAGGGATATTCCACATCCCTTTTGAATTAAACCTTCCCATGTCATATTTTCATTTTTGGTCGTTATTTTGATCCGTTGACCTGATCGTGATACTCTTGCTGAAGTTCATAACCAGGTTCTTAACCTCTGTACGGATGCCGTTGTACCTGTGTTTCAAATCATCACTGAGAGTGGCATCAAATTCCAGGTCTTCCAGGATCTCTATCCCGATGACCAGGATTTTTTCCGGTATGAGGAAGCCTAGTTTCCTTCCCATCTCGAGTGACATTTTGAAAGAGACATCATGCTGACAGGAAAGGTGCAGGGTTTCCTGGTAATCCCCGGTTGTGAATACATGCACCCGTCCGGCCGCTTTCTGATCCGTTTTGATGGTATCGATGAAAACAACCCCCATGAAACCGTTGATATACTCCAGCAATTCCAGTCCACCAATAAACAGGCATTCAAAGTCAAAAGCCTCTGCCGGTGCCAGGTCTTTCAAATCCCGGGTCAGCCTGACAGGAATGCCGACATCCTGCTGGATATCGTTCCCCATACCCAGGATCAGCACCTTATTATCTCTATCGTCCATCCTGATGCGGGATTTAATATTTAGCCAGGGAATTAATCCCTGCTTGCCGTCCGGATAATCTCCCCTTCCTTGTTCCTGAAATTCACTACCAGGGGCATTTTGCCCGGCTGATTATGGGTTGCACAGGAGAAACAGGGGTCATAGGCCCGGAAGGCCATCTCTACCATATTCAGGATACCGTCGTTCACTTCCACACCCTTTTTGATGAGTCCCTGGGCAGCTTTTTTCAAAGACATGCAGATAGCGGCATTATTATTGGTCGTGCCGACTACGATATTGGCCTTGGTTACAATGCCCTTCTCATCTGTCCAGTAATGATGGGTAAGTGTACCCCGCTGGGCTTCCACGATGCCTACACCCTCATTGGGGATATTGCCAAGGGGAGCCCTGAGATCTTTTCCAATAATATCCGGATCCTCAGCCAGTTCGAGGGCACGTTCGGACGAATACAGTAATTCTATCAGCCTGGCCCAGTGCATAGCCAGTGTGGCGTGGACCGGCTTTCCTCCCAGGGTTTCATACATCCTGTCGTACTCTACCTGGGCGAGAGGGGTGGCCATGCCGTCTGCAGCATTCAGCCTCGATAGCGGCGTTGCATGGTATACTCCGGAATCCTGTCCATCTACGAAACCTTTCCATCCGATCTTTTTCAGGAAGGGGAATTTAAGATAACTCCAGGGTTCCACACGCTCTTCCACATAATCCATGTAATCGTTGGGGGCATACTTGCAATGTTCATTGCCTTCCACATCCACCACCCTTACTTTTCCCTCATAGAAATTGACCTTGTTATTCTCATCAACCATTCCCATGGAATGCAGGTTGAGGGAGTAGGGTCCGTTTAAGATGAGATCAACATAATCCTTGTTCCCGAGCACCACATCATTGAAGATCTGGAGGGAGAACTTGGAGAACTCAATAAATCCTTTTGATTTTTCAACGATATCATCCCTTTGCTCTGCTGTGAGCCCCTTCCTGACCCCGCCCGGTATGACCATGACCACGTGGGTCTGGTGACCACCGAGCAAAGCCTGGATTTCCTGTGCAATACGGCGTTGTTTGAGGACTTCCGTGCCAATCTCCACACCAACCTTGTTGATCACTCCCAGGATATTCCTCTCTGACGCCGGTGCAGTTGGACCAACGACAAAATCGGGAGCGGCCAGTGCAGAGAAATGGGCAATATGGCTGTGTACAAAATGGGCCATATAAAACAACTCACGTAGTTTTTTGGCCGTAGGCGGCGGTTCCACTCCGTATACCTCATCGGCTGCCTTTCCGGAAGCCATGTGATGACAGCCAGGACATACACCGCAAATCTTGGTGACAATCTGCGCCAGTTCCTCTACGGGACGTCCCTCGCAGAATTTTTCAAATCCTCTTAGTTCGGGGACCTGGAAATATACATTATCCA
>JAZGGT010000135.1:0-13224 GCA_036480555.1 Bacteroidales bacterium
TTGTATGCAAAACATTTAAGCTATTTCGTTTCTAAATAAATCCGTTATCTTCCTGCAGACAGATTTTGTGTCATATAAAGCTGTATGTTTATCCGGATTAATTCTATCGAAAACCTGCATTATATTAAAAAGAATCTATTTTTGTATGGTTACTGAAAATCGATTGAAATGAACATTGCTATTATTGGTTATGGCAAGATGGGTAAAATGATCGAAGCCACTGCACAGGAGCGGGGTCACACCGTAGGGACAATAATTGACCTGGGTGATGAACAACTGATGGCCCCGGACAATTTGGATCAGCATGATGTGGCCATAGAGTTCACTTCTCCATCCACTGCCTTTGAAAACATATCAAAATGCATGGATGCAGGACTGCCCGTAGTCTCTGGATCTACCGGATGGACGGATAGGATCGGCGAATTGAAAACCCGTTGCAAGGCCGAATATCTCGGATTTGTATATGCCTCCAACTATAGCCTGGGAGTTAACATTCTTTTTTCCTTGAATGAACGCCTTGCAGCGATTATGCAAAACCACGAAGCATATGATGTGAGCATGACGGAAATTCACCATAGTCAAAAACTGGATGCTCCAAGCGGAACTGCCATAAGCCTGGCGGATGGGATCCTGGGAAATGTCAGCAGGAAAAAACAATGGGTCTTACAGGATAGCGGGAAGGATGAAGATCTCTGGATCAATGCCATTCGTACGGGAAAGGTTACCGGTGTTCATGAAGTAATCTATGAATCCGTATTCGATAGCCTTTCAATCAAGCATTCAGCCAAAGACAGGAGAGGATTTGCCACAGGTGCCCTAGTAGCAGCTGAATTTATTAAAGACAGGAAGGGTTTCTTCACGATGAAGGATGTCCTTGGCCTCTAGAACTATCAGGAAATCAGTTAAATGAAAGTCCCACGAAGTAAATACATCCTCTTTGCGATCGCATCCCTCCTCTACGGCTTATTTGTCATTTGGATCGGGGTATTCTGGTTACTGTTCGGGATTATTTTGATATATGATCATTTTATTACCAGGTTTCTCTTCAAAATCAGGAAACTCATTAGACTACCTGTTGTACTGACCGAGACGCTGGAATGGATCACTGCCATTGTAACTGCCCTTATTGCTGTCATCATCATCAGGACATTATTCATTGAGGCGTACAACATACCCACTCCGTCCATGGAAAAAACATTGCTCGTAGGGGATTATCTTTTTGTTAGCAAGCTGAGTTACGGACCAAAAATACCAAACACACCCATTGGATTTCCTTTCACACATAATACCATGCCCTTCTCGAAGGATAGAAAATCATACAGCGAAAAAGTGCAATGGCCCTATAACAGGCTTTTGGGATTGGGAAAGGTGCATCACAATGATGTGGTGGTTTTCAATTTCCCTGAGGGTGATACGATTGTAAAAGAATTACCGGACCAGAATTATTATAGCCTTATCCGGAACTATGGCAGGAAGACCATCCTTTCCCAGTATGAGGTCATTTCCAGGCCGGTCGATAAACGGGAAAACTTTGTTAAGCGATGTGTGGGACTCCCGGGAGATACGATAGAATTAAAGCATTCCAATATTTTTGTTAACGGGCGGGAATTATCTCAACAGCCCTTGGTCCAGTTTAATTATTATGTAAGGACAAACGGAGAGAAACTGGATAGCATTTTCATTGCAGAACTTGAACTTAGCGATGCAGACCGGCTGTATGATCCTTCGAGGGAAAGCTATGTATTCCCGCTGACCACAAATCAGGCGATGAAAATCAGGAAGCTACCCAATATCCAGGTTGTAAACCGGCTTGAGAATACAACCAAGCAATTATCCTATTTTTCTTTTTTTCCTTATAGCCCTGATTATCCGTGGACGGAAGACAATTTTGGACCGCTGGTGATACCTGAAAAAGGTCAAACAGTAAGACTAAGTGTTAAAAATCTACCGTTATACCGGAGAATTATTGAGGCATACGAAAAAAACAATCTGGAAGTCATAGATAGTATAATCTACATTAATCATGAACCACGAAATTCTTATACCTTTGGCATGGATTATTTCTTCATGCTTGGTGATAACCGGCATAACTCAGCTGATTCAAGGATCTGGGGATTTGTACCTGAAGACCATGTGGTAGGCAAAGCGGTACTTGTATGGCTGTCAATAGACAGGTTAAAGAAAGGCCGGGAACGGTTCAGGTGGAATAAAATGTTTAAAAAAATCAACTAGAAATTTACTTATGAAACAAATTCTCGATATCCTCAAACAAAAATATTTTAAATTCGGACTGGCAGCCGTGATTTATATTTTATGGGTCATCTGGCTGGGGAATTACTGGTGGTTTTCCGGACTCATTGTTATTTATGATATTTATATTACTAAGAAAGTCAACTGGTCTTTCTGGAAGAGCCGGAAGAAAAAGAACAGCGCCCTGATCGAATGGCTGGATGCGCTTATCTTCGCAGTGATTGCAGTGACTATAATCAATATTTTCCTGTTCCAGAATTATAAGATCCCTACCCCCTCGATGGAAAAATCATTGCTAATAGGGGATCATCTGTATGTGAGCAAGGTCGCGTTTGGTCCACGCATACCCAACACTCCCCTCTCCTTCCCATTCACACAGAATACCATGCCCATCCTGAAAACAAAATCATACGTGGAATGGATAAAGAGGCCCTACAAAAGGCTGGCTGGATTTGGCAATGTGAAGAATAACGATGTAGTGGTTTTTAATTTTCCGGGAGGTGATACGGTTGTAACGGCTCATCCGGAACGAAGTTATTATTCCGTCATTCGGGACTATGCCAAGCAACTGGAAGATAATGATATACGGTATAACCGCCCCCTGAAAACCTGGGCAGAATACCTGGTTGATGGGCGACAAACTGTATGGAATGACTTTGATATTGTAACCCGTCCGGTTGACCGCAGGGATAATTATATTAAGAGATGTGTTGCTATACCCGGAGATACACTGCTGATTGTCAAAGGAAAGCTCCATATTAACGGAAAACCGATTCCAATTTATGATGGGGTCCAGCACCGCTATTTGGTAAGGACAAACGGTACACCTATCAATCCCAAAGCCTTTGAGAGGCTGAATGTTGCCAGGTCTGACCAGGAAAAACGCGGTAATGAATATCATTTACCTCTCACCGGAGAGAATGCTGAGAAAATAAGGAGGTTTACCAATGTTATCTCTGTCTCAAAATATGAATACCCTGAAAATGAGTATAATTATCAGATATTCCCGCATGACAGCCTGTATAAATGGACCCTCGATAATTTTGGTCCCCTTTGGATGCCATCCGCAGGCACAACCATTCCCCTGACACTGCAGAATCTTCCGCTTTACAGGAGAATAATCGAAGGATACGAGGGAAACAGCGTGAAGGTACAGGGTGACCAGATATTTATTAATGGTGAACCTGTACAGGAATATACATTCAAGCAGGGTTATTACTATATGATCGGTGATAACCGGCATTCCTCCTCAGATTGCCGTTACTGGGGATACGTTCCCGAAGATCATATCCTTGGAAAACCTAAATTCATCTGGCTCTCACTCGATGAAGACAAACGTTTTCTTGGAAAGATCAGGTGGAAAAGATTGTTTCTGTCCACCGATAAGGTCTGATCAGAAAGGAAATTCCTCCTCCATGTCAGGTTGCTCCAGTTCTTCTTTAGGGGGCTCCTCGGCTACCTGATGAATTTGATGCCCGTCCACATATATAGCTTTGAATGGTCTCACTGGACAGGCATATTCACAGGATCCGCAACCTATGCATATCTCAGGTACAATTTCAGGCAGAGTCAGGCCTTCCCTGTACGGAACCATGGTTACTGCCTGGGTGGGACAATTCTCAGAACACGCACCACAGGCCGTGTTTTCAGTGTAAACCACACAATTTTCCAGGATCAGCTGTACCTGGCCCATCTGGGTTGTCTTTTTGGCTTCTGAAGCAAGAGAAAGGATGGCACCGGTGGGACAAACATCTGTACAGAGAGTACACTCAAAGTTGCAGTAGTTGGTGGAATAATCCATATGTGGCTGCATGATGCCGGACCAGCCATATTCAATAAGAGATGGTTGCAATACTGTAGTGGGACAAACACTTACACACAAATGACAGGCAGTGCAACGGGAAGTGAAATGTCTTATCCCCAACGAGCCTGGCGGTGCAACCGGGAAGTTCTTTACCGGTTCAATCTCAGTTGGAACCTTATTTTCTATCTCTGTTTCCTGGCTACTGGCAGGGAGACTGAATCCTGACAGGGCAGCACCGGTGGCGAGCATCCTGGTCAGGGCCTCCCGCCTTGCAGGATCACCGGGGCCGGAAGGGTCACCGGGGCCGGAAGGGTCACCGGGGCCGGAAGGATCACCAGAGCCGGAAGGGTCAGCTGGCCTTGCAAGATCGACGGGGCCGGAAATTGCGAATGAACCTGGCACAGGCAGGTATTTAATCGCATCCTCCGGACATACTGAAATGCAATTATAACAACCTACGCATCTTGAAAAATCAACTTCCAGGGTTTTGATACGGATGCATGAAGCCTTACAGGCAATAGCACATTTTCCGCATTTGGTGCATTGATCTTCGATCATGCGTATCCTGAAAACAGAGACCCGGGATAGCAGGCCAAGCAAGGTTCCCACGGGACATAGGGTATTGCAATATAAACGTCCCCTGGTAAAAGAAAACCAGATCACCAGTCCCAGCATAAACCCCGGAATCAAATATGTTAGTCCCCTGGCAGGAGTAATATCTTCTGGAAAAAGGAAAAAGACATTCATACTCTCCAGTACACCTGCTATACGATTATTAAGCCACATGTAAACCGGCTGGAACAGATCAGAGGCAATCCGGCCAAAGATGCTGTATGGATCCAGCAGGTTGATCCCGATCAGGCTTTTCCCTACAAGCAGGATCAGCAAGGGCAAGGCCAGGAATCCATACCGCCACCAGTTCTGTGGCTGGCCAAAACGGTATCTGTGTTTTTTTTTTGTTTTTTTCCTGATCCAGCTTACAGCATCCTGAAAAATTCCAAGAGGACATATGGCACTGCAGTAAATCCGTCCGAATAAGGCCGTCAGAACAAGGACAAGGATAAAGCCCGTGGCCACCAGGCCAAAGGTTGTGAAGAAATTCAAAACAGAAGGAAGAAATTGCAGGAAAGTTATTCCCGTAATCAATCCCGCGGGAAGCAATTCCCTGAAATCTATAAAAATAAAACCGGTAGCTAAAATAAAAAGAAGGGCCAGTATAACCCTGATGGTCTTCAGGCGTCGCTGGTGCATGTTTAAATCATGATCCTGTTGATATTCAGTTTTGACAGATCCATGCTGCCCAGTCCCATTTCATCGGCTTTCCTGATATGTCCTATCTGGCTCGGATCCTTTCCAAACAGCTTTGCTGCTGCCGTGTCGGCAACCACCATATTTTCAGCTATGATCTGTGATTTCATGTTGACCACGTCTGCTGTAGATACACCCCTGGGACCGTTTTTTTTCAGGACTCTGTATGCGTCAACCACGTTGAGATCTGGTTTCACAATAGTGGTAATATCGGCAATACATTGGTGAAGATCATTGGCATGCCACCACCTGCGGTCCCATACCACACCCATCAGGTTTTTCATGGACATTGACAATACTGTACCACCATGGCTCTTCAGTACGGGGACATTGATAAATACATCCGATTCAAGGATCAGTTGGTGGACAAGGACACTTTTAAGCTTTTTTCCTCCCTCCACCGCTATTTCATGATAACTCCCTTTACTCTTACCGGTAAGAACTTTTGCCCCGGCATCCTTCACTGCCTTTTCTATACCGCTGTTCTTATAGCTTCGGGTCCATTCATTGATGGTATTGTCAAATACATAAACATCTTTGGCTCCGGCAGCAAGGCAATGCTCCACTATTCTTGCCATCAGCTCAGGGTTGGTGTTGGCAGCCCTCTCCGGTGTGGTATCCCAGCCAATATTGGGTTTGACAACCACACTCTGTCCTTTCTTCACATATTTCTCTATTCCTCCCATGGATTGGATGGCCTGATCGAACATGGTTCCGGGTTCCCCTCCTTTTACAGCAACGAGATCATAATCAACTATGGACACTCTGCCTGCAAAGAGTTTGTTACCGGGAGTGATGGACATGGCTGCTCCTGCTGCAATACCAGCCCCAATGCCTTTCCTGAAAAAATCCCTTCGTTTCATTTGCCTGATGTTAAATTTATTTAGTCCGAAATTTACGATTTCCCGCTTACAATATTCATGGAAACTCCTTCTTTTTCAACTTAATTTTGAAAGGCTCTAAATAAGCGGACGGAGAATGGGGACCTGGTGAGTATTGGACCGGTTAAACAGGTCTCAGCTGCCTGGTTCCGGAGTTTAGTGAAAAACGCTTAACTTTACAGGCCAAATCAAACTCCGGGTCATAAGGATAAAACCATATTGAATGACGGTACTGTATTACGATTGTTTTTCAGGCATCAGCGGGGATATGCACCTAGGGGCGATGATCGACCTTGGAGTTGATCCTAAATTCCTGATTGACCAGCTCGGCAGGCTGGATCTCTCGGGTTATGAATTGAAAATAACCAGGGACCAGAGGAAAGGTATCACCGGAACGAAAGTTGATGTTGTCCTTGATAAAAATCCACACGGTCATGATCATGGTCACCATCATGATCACCACCATCACAGGAACCTAAAGAATATCAGCCAGATCATTGATGACAGTGATCTCAGTAAAGCCGTCAAGGACCGCAGTATCAGGATGTTCCGCAAACTGGCAGAAGCGGAAGGGAAAATCCACAACAAGCCAATCCAGGAAGTGCACTTCCATGAGGTGGGAGCCATCGATTCCATCGTGGATATTGTAGGTGCTGCCATTTGTATTGAATCTATTGAGCCGGATATGATCATGTCCTCAGCCGTTGAACTGGGGGGTGGATTCGTAAAATGTGAACATGGAACCTTTCCCGTTCCTGCGCCGGCGACTGCAGAAATTCTTGCCGGTGTTCCGGTTAAATCTGGGGCTGCTCCCTTTGAAACTACAACACCCACCGGAGCACTCATCCTGGCCTGTAATGCAGATAAATTCGGACCTATGCAGGATCTTCGCATTAGCAAAACAGCTTATGGGATAGGCAACAGGGATATGGATATACCGAATGTATTGAGGATATACCTGGCAGAATCCACAGGACATGCCGAATCCTCACCGGAAACCCGAAAGGCACTGGTGATGGAATGCAACATTGATGATATGAATCCTGAAATGTATGGTTATGTAATGGATATATTGTTTGGCCTTGGTGCAGATGATGTATTCATCACTCCGATAATGATGAAAAAAGCAAGGCCTGCCTCCAAACTCTCCCTGCTCTGCAGTCCGGATAAAAAGCAGATCATGACGGAAACCCTGCTGACCCACACCACCAGTCTGGGTGTGAGGAGCTACGAGGTGGATAAAACCATGCTCGAAAGAGAATTTTCCAAGATCAAGACCAAATACGGTGAAGTGACAGTGAAGACAGCCATATACAGGGGTAAACAATTGAAGTCCAAACCCGAATATGAAGATTGTATCCGGCTGGCCAGGGAACATGAGATCCCGGTGCAGAAGATTTATGAAGAGATCTCCCGGTTGGTAAATAATGACGATTTAGGATGAAACAGGAATTACGGAAAAAATACGATGGCCTTATAAGCTACCTGGGGAAACTGGATAATATTGCAGTGGCATTTTCTGGTGGTGTGGATTCGGCTTTCCTTCTGCATGCTGCAAAAGAAGCCATTGGCGAGAATGTTTTGGCACTGACCATTAATTCCCCCTATATCCCGGATTGGGAGATAGCCGAAGCCAGGAAAATAACTTCCAGCAAAGGGATTGACCACCAGGTTGTTGATGTTCCTGTCCCAGAACAGATAAAAAATAATCCGGAAGACCGCTGTTATCTCTGCAAGTCATTACTTTTCACGTTGATGAAGGTATTTGCCAAAGAGCGTGGATTTACAAACCTGGCGGATGGCACCAATTATGATGATATAAAGGACCACCGGCCGGGGATGAAAGCTCTGAAGGAGCTTAATGTACTGAGTCCCCTGCTGGAAAACCGCTTCACTAAAAACGACATCCGGGAGGCTTCCAGGGAGATGGGACTATATACCTGGGAGAAACCGGCTTATGCCTGCCTGCTTACAAGAATACCATATAATACCAGCATTGAGGCGGAGATCCTCAGAAGAATAGAAAAAGCGGAAACATACCTTATTGGATTGGGCATTCGTGCCATAAGAGTAAGGGCTCATGGCGATCTCGCAAGAATTGAAACAGAGCCAAGATATATTGAAAAGATCTTCAGTGAGGGATATATGAAAAACATTTCAAAGCAACTAAGGCGTTACGGATTCAAATATGTAACACTTGATATGGAAGGATACAGGACAGGCGGCATAGGTGAAATTATTAAGGAGAGTAGAAAATGACAGGAAGAAGTGATATAAAAAAACTGCTCGAGCAGGTACAGGATGGCAAAATATCCAGTGAGGAAGCCATGAAAAAATTGAGTGACCTGCCATTTAAAGATCTGGGACACTCAAAAATCGATAATCACAGGGAATTGCGAACAGGCTATCCCGAGGTTATTTTCTGCGAGGGAAAGACAGCCGAACAGATCCGGAATATCATGGAATATATGTCCACTCAAAATGTTAGTATCCTGGGTACCCGGGCAAATAAAGAAATTTATCAGACTGTCCATGAGGTCCTGCCCCAGGCCGAGTACAACGAACTGGCCAGGACAATTACCATTAAGCATGCAGAAATCAAACCGACCAAAACAGCCATTGCAATACTTACAGCCGGTACTTCAGATATGCCGGTAGCAGAAGAGGCCGCAGTGACGGCGGAAGTCTTTGGGAACCGGGTTGAGCGGTTTTTTGATGTGGGTGTTGCAGGTATACACAGGTTATACACCAACATCGACCGTATCAGGCAGGCACGCGTTATCATTGTCATCGCCGGAATGGAAGGTGCCTTACCGAGCATTGTAGGTGGACTGGTCGATAAGCCCATCATAGCTGTACCCACAAGCATCGGCTATGGAGCCAGTTTCAATGGACTGGCAGCCCTGCTGGGAATGCTGACCAGCTGTGCCTCCGGGGTAAGTGTCGTAAATATTGACAATGGCTTTGGTGCTGCCTATATGGCCAGTATGATCAATAAACTATGACATGTCTCCCCGTGACACCGATACTGCTCTGCTGAGCATCTCTTACCTCGGACCGGTACAGTACATTACAAAATTCCTTTTGCATCCCGTACGGATAATTGAACGATATGATCATTATATCAAACAGACCTACAGGAACAGGTGCAATATCATGGGAGCCAACGGGATACTTCCACTGAGCATCCCCGTTTTAAAGGGACAGGATCACAAAACATATGTAAGGGATATCCGTATTGATTATAATAAGAAATGGCAGAAACTCCACTGGAGGAGCATTGAATCTGCCTACAGGCATTCTCCCTTTTTCGAATTTTACATGGATGAATTCTCCCCCTTCTATGAGCAAAGATTTGAGTTCCTGCTTGATTTTAATGCTGCCCTGCTTGAGTTGATCCTTCAGTCCCTGGAAATTAATTACACACTCCGGTATTCCAGTGAGTTTATGGATGTCTCTGCCAGGGACTGTGCTGATTACCGGGAGGCCATCCATCCAAAAAGGGACCTGTCATCAGATCCCTTATTTACTCCTGTAACTTACCGGCAGGTATTTGCAGAACGCCTTGGCTTCAGGGCCAACCTGAGCATCATCGACCTGCTGTTCAATGAAGGCCCTAATGCCAGGTCGGTCCTCGAGCAATGTATCGCCCACCCTCCTGAACATTTGCCCTGATTTTATCAGAACCGGAAACCCAGGGTAGCGACAAATTTGTGTCTGTCCGAGCTGATATTGGCCCCATTTACATCCTCCGGTATATAGAGATAGTACCGGTAATCATTAGTGCGTAATGAATAGGCCATGTCAAAGAATACACTCTTGCCCCTGAATCCTAGTCCACCGCTATAAATCATATTCCAGGCCTCTGCATTGACCTCCTCACTGTTAAATGGGCTGTCATAGAAGGCTGCTCCTGCTCTCAGGTACATGGAACCTAGATGCAGTTCTGCACCTGCACGGAGATTGTGTGCAACGGACTAAACGTTTTGTAACCTGTCATTCACATCCAGCAGGTTGTAATCAGAAACCCGGCTATCCATGTTGGCATGGCGGTAATCCACATACTCATAATCCACATCTATCATGGCTATCCTTCCCACCTGGAAGGCCACGCTACCAATGGCCCTGTAAGGGGTCCTGAGCCAGTACTCGAACTGGTTTACAGGAGAAAACGCTGGATCTACATTTTCGCCGGGATCATCAAAACTGGAAGACATGTCAGTATAGAAATCCTCCCTGATTCTGTAAAAGGTAGGTATATGGAAAGCAGCACCTATCCTGATCAGGCT
Source organism: Bacteroidales bacterium (assembly GCA_036480555.1). Taxonomy (GTDB): domain Bacteria; phylum Bacteroidota; class Bacteroidia; order Bacteroidales; family SM23-62; genus SM23-62. Next base: position 10,533 of record JAZGGT010000135.1, read on the forward strand.
GATGGGCCTGAAAATAATCCCGGCCTTGAAGGTGTATCCTGTCCCCCGTGTTTCCAGGGTCTCCCTGAAAGTAAAGGAATCAAAATAGGGAATGATCTGTGCATCATCATTTTCTGTATGGTCGGTATAATTGCTGTACCTCAACCTTTGGATGCCGAAAGTAGCCCCGAAATACAACTTGTTCCCGTAATTGGCCCCGAAGGTGAATGCAGTTTCCCCCATGCTGCCTGTTTCCCTTATCCTTCTGCGCTGGGACTGTCCATATCCGGCTTCATTGATATCGTTCCAGTATTCCTGGCTCAGGGTATCAAAGGGCATGAGGTTGGCATCCCATGCCAGCTGTTCGTAATAGTCACTCCAGATGCCGGCATTGGCATTGTTGGTGAAATTATCCAGGTATGATGAGCTCTCGCTGCCTCCGGATAACATGATCCCTTCCATCATGGTGTTCCTGTTGAAATTATTGAGCTGGTTGTACCCTATGCCGAATGTATAACCCACCCAGCCTTTATCCTTGCCCGTCTGGTTGGAGAAGACAAAGCCCAGGTTATTCAGGGTAAACTGGTACATGTTGTCTGTTCGGTTATTTCCCAGATAGTTGGTTAAAGTATTGTCGAAGATAAGACCAGGTGATATGGTCGCTTCATTGCTTCTGTACACACCGATACCGGCAGGGTTCAGGCTGGCAGAGGAAAAATCTCCACCGAGTGCACCAAATGCCCCGCCCATTGCTGTTGACCTGGCTGTTCCGCCAAAAAAGTTTTGTGAGTACCTGAGGGCATCTGTTTCGTTCTGAGCCCTCAGGGAGACCAGCATGAAGAAGCCAGTGATAATGAATATATATATCGTTTTCATGATTTCAATCTTTATTTGTTCAGGGATATAATTCGTGCTGTTAACCTACAATTCTGGTTAATAATCAGTTCATTTTATGTGCTGTCTAAAACTGCCCGCTACCTCCTGCCGCCTGAGGACCTGCTGCCTCCTGATGACCGGCTGCTGCCAGATGAGCGGCTGCCTCCTGACGAGCGGCTCATGCTCCCGGATGACCTGCTGGGAGAAGACGAGCGGAAACTGGAACCGGATGACCTCGAAGGAGATCCGGAAGACCGGTAACTGGACCCTGAGGACCTATTACCGGATGAACGGTAACTACCGCTCGATCTGGACGGAGACGACCTATAGGTAGAACTGCTGCGAGACTGTGTATAGGTGGACCGACCGGGGGTTCCCGACTTTAATGCACTGCTGCTACGGCTGCTGGTGCTGCGATTATAACTGGGCTTATAGGTGGTCCTTGGCTTGCTGTATGTTGGTGTATAACTTTGCCTCGTAGTAGTATTATACCTGCTGCTGGTACTTCTGCTGGCAGTTCTGTTGGCAGTTGTCCTTGTAGCCGCATTTGCACTCTTTGTCCGGTTGGCAATAGGATTGTTCGGATTTCTGCTGGTGTACCGGGTATTGGCAGAACGGGAACGGGATTGTTCAGCAATCGTTCTTTTGGCAGAAGTGTTTAGCATATTGCTTCTGGAACGATTTGCGGCATTTGCAGCTGTAATAGAATTGCTCCGGCGTGCTGCAGATGAATTGGCATTTGTTAAATTGGATGTACGGTCGCTTTTTACAGCGGTCCTGGTACCTGCCGTAGTTGCTCCAACTGCAGCAGCACTTGTTCCATAACGGCTTCTTCCACTGGTTAAGCTTGCCTTGTTAGCCTTCGAAGGATCCACGCTCCTGGCACCATATTTCGTATAACCTGACCTGGACTCGCGGTGACCATACCGGTAGCCCCGTCCTCCTTCAGAATACGAGTAATAAGGTGTGGGATAATAGTATCCGCCGCCACCATAATACCCATCGTAGTATCCACGATTATAACCTGACCAGTACGATCCATATCCGTAATAAGGATAACCCCAGCCATAGCGAGAATAACCATATCCGTAATAAGGATAACCATAGCCACCATAGCCACCATAGCCACCATAGCCACCATAGCCATAGGCCATGCCGAAACCGAAACCAAGGCCTATCGAAATACTTGGTCCCCATGAACTATAATATGGATCATAATAGTCGTAACCTCCATACCCTGAGTGAAAACGTGAGATACGAGCGCTGTAGTCAGGATACTGGTTGACCGTTCCGTAATAATTATTCACTACGGGAGAGGAGCTGCCGTCATCATAATAGGCATATCCCAGGTCTTCTTGTTGACCGACATACATGGTATCTTCCTGTGCATAGGACTTCAGTTCGGTTCCCTGGGCATCTTCATTCAGGTATTCATCCTCGAGGGACAAACGGTATTTTTCATAATCGCTTAACTCCTCTTGTGGGACTGCCTGCACATTCTGCTGATTAGCCCCGGGCTGAACATTCGCAACTTCCGCCTGCATCTTTGCATCCTGTGGTGTATAATATAAATCGTCATATTCTGTAACCCCGACTTTTTGTGACGAAGAACAGGAACCTGAGATCAGGCTGACGACAATTAGTAAATAGATGGATGTTTTCATGGCTCTTTCCTCCAGATTTTGTCTTTTATCAGAATGATGCAAATACCATACCAAAAACGTAGGATGGACAATTTATTATTCTAGAATAATACAAAATTTCAGGGATAAATAAAAATATCATGAGACTTTAAATTCTAGCCGATATTTGCTTATTTTGCAAATCCTTATTTAAA
>JAZGGT010000136.1:0-16512 GCA_036480555.1 Bacteroidales bacterium
CTTAAAAACACAAAAAACCTGGCCATGGCACGTACCGATCTGGCCAGAAGTTATATCGGGTTGACGGAGCAAAATACCATGCTGGAGTCTGATGCCCGCTACCTGACAGTGGTTGCAAAAAGGGAGATCAGCATCCTGTCTGTTAAATATCGCGAAGCCATCGGGCAGTTCTTAGGTGTCATACAGGACCGTGTTGATGAGGAGGTTGTGGGCATGAATGAGTTGTACCAGGCCAGGGTACGGTATAATGATGCCCAATACCAGGTCATCTCCATGGAGAAACAACACCGTGTCAGCCTGATGGAGCTGAACCGCCTGATCGGTGTACCCCTGGAAACAGAATCCGAGCATATGGATTCATTGCTGGTTGTCGACTGGAATCAATCCGGGGATGGAAAGGTGGAGAAAGCTTTACAACTTCGGCCTGAAGTGAGCTTAAAGGAGCATGAGATGAAGATGAACCAGTTCGATGAAAAAGTAACTGCTTCCTATTACAATCCCCAGATCAACTTGGGTGCAGGAGGGACATATGGCGCACCAAGTCCAGGCTTATTAACTGAACCAGGAACGAATTATCATGTTACGGCCAATCTGTCCATTCCGATTTTTTACTGGGGCCAGAAAAAAGATAACGTGTTCGCGAAACAACAGGTGACAGAGCAGGCAAAGCTGGACCTTGCAAAAACCGTTGACATGGTGACCCTCGAGGTAACAGCGGCACATTATGAATTGGGAAGAAGCCAGGAGCAGGTTGATTTTGCCTACAGTGCACTGGACAATGCATCCAAAAACGTAGAGGTTATGCTTGACCGATATTACGAGGGATTATCCTCTGTCCTCGAGGTACTGGATTCCCAGTTATACTGGCAGAAAAGTTACCTGAATTATATTGAAGCCAAGTTTGAATTGAATATCGCCTATTCCTCTTATCTGAAGGCAATGGGTGAGTTAAGCATCGCAAAATAATACTGAACAACGTAATAAATGAGAACCATGAATAAAATTACCATTACTTTATTTGCGCTCGCAGGAATACTGATCCTGTCAGCCTGTGGATCAAAAGAGGTTCAAAGGGAAGAAAAGGTCCGGCCTGTCAAATCCCTGATTATCGGTGATATTGGCGATGCCACAGGAAAAGGGTTTCCCGGGGTTACGAAGGAAACACAGGAATCTGAAATGTCCTTCAGGGTTGGAGGTCCACTGACAAAGCTAAAGGTGGTAGATGGAGCCCGTGTGCGAAAAGGTGCCCTGATCGCTGAAGTTGATTCCCGTGACTATGTAGTAACGGTACAGTCCACAGAAGCAAGGTATAACCAGACCAAAGCTGAATCGGATAGATTCTACCGGTTATGGCAAAAGGGATCAGTTGCCAAAAATGATTATGAGAGGAGATTTGCCAATTACCAGGAAGCTGAAGCTGCCTGGGAGGATGCCAAAAACGCCTTGTCTGACACGAAATTATACGCTCCCTACGATGGATTTTATGGACCAAAGCTGGTTGATCTTGGAGAGGAAGTAAGGCCCAAGCAAGCCATTACCACCATTGTCGACCTTTCCGTTATCGAGGTTACAACGACCATCCCTGAGCAGCTGGCTGTACAGTTTTTTAGTTTTGATAAATACGAAGTACATATTGAGACCTATCCTGACCAGGTTTTCAATGCCACGCTGAAAGAACTGGAAAAAAAACCCACTGCTGAAGGCTATCCGCTTCATCTTTTTCTCGATCATGTTAACAATCCAAATAATCCGAGCAAGGCCCTGGTCAGTGCAGGAATGAGCTGCCGTGTCAACATAATAATGAATAAATCAGCAGATGATACTGGAAAGATTATTGTCCCCATAACCTCAGTATTCGAATCTGTTGCTGATGATAATACGGCCGTTTGGATAATCAATCCGGAAAGCAGCACGGTACAGAGACAGATCGTAACGGTCGGGGATATTATCGGTAATGATGCCATCGAGATTGTGGAGGGGCTGAGCATGGGACAACAGATCGTCGTGGCAGGTGTGCACAGACTTACTGATGGAGAAAAGGTTACCATTCTTGAGGTAGAAGATTAACTCACTCGTTAAACATTCCTGATATGAATATCGCCAGATACGCTGTCAATAATAAACAGGTTATCAATTTCTTTTTGATCATAACCCTCCTGGGTGGCATTTTCGCATTCGACATGCTGGGCAAGCGGGAGGATGCCCCATTCGTGATCAAGGAAGCCATTTTCATCACATATTATCCGGGTGCAAGCCAGTATGAGGTAGAGGAACAGGTGACCGAGATCATCGAAAGAGAATTGCAGTCCCATCCCCTGGTGGATTGGATCAAATCAGAATCGAGGCCGGGGTTCAGTTATGTCAAGGTGAGTATGTACCAGTACATCCCGAAGGAAAATTTTCAACAGATCTGGGATGAATTAAGGCGGAAAGTCCTGGATGTACAGCCACAGCTGCCCAGGGAAGCGAGTACCATACTTGTGAATGATGATTTCGGGGATGTTTTTGGGATCTATTATGCACTCACAGCAGATGAAGGGTTTTCCTATGAAGAACTCGAAGACTATGCACAATATATAAAACAAAATTTAGCGACTGTAAAGGATGCCGCGAAAGTAGAGTTATTTGGCATTCAGGACAGGGTGGTTAATATTTATATTTCAGAGCAGAAATTAGCCAACTCAGGTATTACTCCAGGCAATATTCAGGAAGCATTATCCTCTCAAAATCAACTTGTCCAGGCAGGTAATTTTGAAGCCGGTACCATGGAGATCAGGGTGGATGCTGTCGGCACTTTTCAGTCCCTCGAGGAGATTGAAAACCTGATTATCACCGGTCTGGATGGCCGGCAGATCCGGCTGCAGGACCTGGCCTCAGTTGAAAAAGACTATAAGGATCCACCCGGTACCCTGATGCGTATGAATGGCCAGTCTGCCATTGGTATTGGAATTGCCACAAGGATAGGGGGCAATTCTGTCAAAATGGGTGAACTTGTGCGTGGCAGATTGGAAGAACTTCAGACCATGCTGCCGGTGGGCATAGAATTGAACGGGATTTATTTTGAGGATGAGGTGGCCGTTAAGGCTAATAATGATTTCATCGTAAACCTGATCCTGGCGGTCAGTATCGTTATTATCATCATCCTGCTGGCCATGGGGGTACGTGCGGGTATACTGATCGGATCAAGCCTGATATTTACCATCATGGGCACCCTGCTGTTTATGATGCCGGCAGGTATCGAATTACACCGTACCTCACTTGCGGCGATCATTATCGCCATGGGTATGCTGGTTGACAATGCCATTGTCGTTACCGATAATGCACAGATTCGGATTAAAAGGGGCATGAAACGTAAAGAGGCCCTTGTCGAGGGGGCCACCACTCCCCAATGGGGACTGTTCGGAGCCACCATCATTGCCGTACTGTCTTTCCTCCCTCTGTACCTGGCACCAAACAATACCGCAGAGATTATCAAACCATTGTTCGTGGTCCTAGCCATATCCTTATTGCTAAGCTGGTTTTTTGCACTTACTCAAACACCTGTATTTGGAGATTCCATATTGAAAGAAGCCTCCGGAAAAGCAGAAAAGGATCCCTATGATACTAAATTTTATAAACAGCTGACCGGATTTATAGAAAGCGTTATTAAATGGCGTTGGATCACCCTTGGCGCTGTAATCGGCATGTTTTTCCTGAGCATGTATCTTTTTAAATATGTCAAGGAAGATTTTTTCCCTGCCATAAATAAGTCAGAGTTCAAAGTGGATTATTTCCTTCCACAGGGATCAGATATCAAGGCACTGGAAGCCGAGATCAAGGAAATGGAAGGGTATCTGCTTGCCCGCGAAGACGTGAAGAATGTTTCCATCAGCCTGGGTGCAGCACCCCTGCGTTATTACCTCGCCACCGTTGCCTGGAGTCCCAGGCCACACTATGCCAACCTGCTGATTGAAACCAATGATTTTAACGCCGCCGATTCCCTCATGGGCATCTTCAAAAATTACCTTGATTCCAACTACCCTGATGGCATGGCAATTTTCTATAAGTTCAAGGTATCTCCATATCCGGATGCCGTGCTGGAGGCCACCTTCCAGGGACCCGATGAGAAAGTTCTCCGGGATCTGGCCAATCAGGCCAAAGAGCTCATGAGGGCAGAGCCCCTGGTGGAGAATGTAAGGGATGGATGGGCAGAAAGGACCCTGAAGTTTGAACCTGTATATTCCCAGAACAAAGGCAGGATCGCCAATGTTACCCGGACCGATATGGCAATGGCCATACAGCGGATTACCGATGGCCAGCAGGTAGGGACCTACCGTGAAAAAGACTGGGTTATGCCCATATTGCTGAAGGACGTAAACTACGATTATTATGATTACAGCAATATAGGCAGCCTGCCCATTATGTCATCTACGGGTAGTATAGTTTCCCTTGAACAAATCACAGATGGCCTTGATCTTTCCTGGGAGGAGCGGGTCATTACCAAATACAACAGGGAACTTTGCCTGGCTGCCCAATGTGATCCCATTCCTGGGATTGGCAACAAGGAGGTCGAAGCCAAACTGATGCCCCTGATAGAGGATATTCCACTGCCTCCGGGTTATACTTTGTGGTGGGACGGGATTTATGAGGATCAGACCCTGTCATCTGAGGCCATCGTCTCCCAGATGCCTATAGCAGTTATTTTAATTATCTCCATCCTGATGCTGCTGTTCCGTGATATCAGAAAAACCCTGATCGTGATGTTAATGGTTCCACTGGTTATGATCGGCGTTGTTTTTGCGTTCCTGGCTTCAGGATTGTTTTTTGGATTTTTTGCTATCCTTGGGCTCCTGGGACTGGTAGGGATGGTCATAAAAAATGCCATCGTACTGTTGGATCAGGCGGAGCTGGAGATAAAAGTAAATGGTCTGTCGAAATATCAGGCCATCGTGATGGCGGCCCGGTCAAGGGCTATACCGGTATCCATGGCAGCCGGAACAACCATACTGGGAATGATACCGCTTTTGCCGGATCCCATGTTTGGCGGAATGGCTGTTACCATTATGGGAGGTTTGTTTATAGCAACCCTGCTGACCATCATAGTGCTGCCCGTTTTTTATGCGATTATTTTCGGTTTGAAAAGGGAAGCGTTATAGCGTTGCATCTCTAACAGGACTATACTTCCCCCCTCTCCAGGTAGAGGACGTGAAGGTATTCGACAAAACCGTGCTTTTCCCAGAAGGAATAACCGATCATGTTTTTAGCGGCCACCCTGAGTTCGATACGCCTGGCATCATGCGCATCGAACCATTCAAAGATGATCTTCAGCATTTCTTCACCTATTCCCTTGCGCCTGTAATCATCATGTATGGCCAGGTCAATGATCTCCCCGTATTTTGTCTCCGTGAATACCGGAGGATGGTTTTTGACGGCGGAGATGGAAAATCCAACGACTTTCTCTTTACTGACGAGTGCCACAAGGGCATGCGTATCATCAGATGAAATGACCTCCCGTAAGTAATTTGAAAATTCTTTGTCGGCTCCCTTTCTCATGGTAAAGAAGGGGTCTTTAGCCTGGTGGAAATCCATAAAATCCTTCCAGACTTCCACCACACCGGAAATATGCTCTTCCCCGGCCAGTTTAATTCTTACTTTCATGGGCGTTTCAAATCCAATCTTTATACGTCTGGAATGCAAAATGGTTACCAGCCCTATTTGCCAGTCTGTGAGCTACTTATCATCAGAACCCAATCTGCTGGTCCTGGTTCTTCAGGGAAGTTGTGCTGTACCAGTCGACGTTCCTGGAAGTATACATGATCAGTCCCATGGCAATGAACAGGCCGATGCTGCCCAGCAATAATGCATAATCCTGGAGCTGGATCAGTATAAAGAGGAATACATATAAAAGGACAAGGCATATGCCAAGGATCATCGTAAGTTTAAGTTGCCTGAATATGCTTGCCGCATAAGCTGTAATCAAACCTACAATGTCCACACCTGAGATCAGGTAGGACAGGTTGAACCCTATCTGTTCACCCAGGGAAAGCAAAAGCACATAAAAAATACTGATACTCAGTCCCACAAGAAGATACTGCACAGGATGTATCCTTCGCCTGTTCAGTATCTCAACAAAAAAGAAGATCATAAAAGTCAGCGCTATGAACATGATCGCATATTTGGCTGATCTCATGGCTTTCTGGTATTGGTCCACCGGAAGGATCAGAAAGCAGCCAAAGGCTGACTCTTCAGTGTGATAAGCGTATCCCTTCCAGGACTGGGGATAATTCCGGTTCAGGTGCAATACGTTCCAGGATGCTTCAAATCCGTCATCGGAGATATCGCGTTTATCAGGCAGGAATGCCCCGTCAAACCGGGGATGCCTCCAGGAGGATTTCATCAGGATGTTGGTGGACTTCCCCACGGGAACAAAATACAGGTGATCACTTCCATTCAAATTGAGTTCAAACTGAAAATCAAAGCGGTCCCTTTCCTCCAGGGATATCTTGACATGGAATCCTGAGCTGGATATATCACCTGTAGGTATGCCGGGTTCCACCTCCAGTTCCTGCTGGTTCCATTCGAAGGGAAGGACTTGCTGTATCCCCCTCATATCAGTAATGCCGACCTGTAGCAAGGCATCATCCATCAGGACCAAACTCCGCTCAATTTTGAGCTTATCTGTATCCGGAAAGTCAAAGGATCCGGATATCTTCAGCACGGTGTTGTAAACAACCGTCTTGTAAATCCCCCGGTAGCGGATCTCAGGTGTGATATCGGCATCAACTACAAGTTCTCCAGGCAAAAAATGAGCGAAACGGATCTCCCGGTATTGCTTGTCATCCTGCTCTATATAATGATAATAAGGGATGGACAACACCGGTCCATTTATAGTCTGGCCATAGCCCCATTTCGAGCCAATCTCGGATATGACATCCACTTGTGTCTGCTCCCTTTCACTGATCAGGTTACGGATCATGGCTCCGGGGATCAGCATGATCAGGATCAGCAGGCCAATGATGATTAATTTAAAAGTTACGGATTGCCAGAAGGAAGGGCGTTTCGGAACAGGAATTTCCATGATGCGGGGTTTTTAAAGAATGGTTCTGGAAAAAAACGCAGCATGCATTCCTTAAATTACTTTCATCCTGTTAAAAAACGTTAATCCGCCGGATCCCTCACTCATACCGCAGCGCATCTCCCGGGTTGGTGACCCCGGCTTTATAACTCTGCAGGCTTATGGTTATTATGGCAATCAGGTAAACACCTGCCGCGGAAAGGAAAAAGATCCAGACCGGCAGGTTGATCTTGTAGGCATACATTTGCATATATTCCCTGATGATCAGGTAGGATACAGGCCAGGCGAGGATATTTGCCAGTAAGACCCACCTTGAAAACTTACCTGATAAAAGGAGCATCACTCCCGAAACAGATGATCCGAATACCTTCCTTACCCCTATCTCCCTGGTCCTCTGTTCTGTGTTGAACAAAGCCAGTCCGAATAATCCCATACAGGCAATGAGAATGGCCAGTATGGCAAAATACAGAAGCATAGAACTCATCCTCTGCTCCGCTCTGTATGCTTCCCCGAAGACATCATCCATGAAACGATATTCAAATGGTTCATTCGGATCGATTTCCTCCCAGGCTTTCCGGATATCCGAGATCAATCCCGGCAGGTTTCCTGTCCTGAACCTGACCAATAAATAATCATACCCCAGGTAGGGATTCATATCAAAGATCAGGGGTGCGATCTCCTGGTGTACGGGTGCAAAATGAAAATCCTTAACAACCCCTATCACTGTGTGGTCCTTGTTCCGGTATATGGTTTTCCCCACCGGGTCTTGCCAGTCCAGTTGCCGGGCCAGGGCCTCATTGATCAGATAAGCTTCCCTGTCTGTGGAAAAATCCTCCGAGAATTCCCTGCCACCTGTTACCTGCAGGCCGACGGTACGGATGTAATCAAAATCCACCGCCACTTTGTTAAACATAATGAAGCGGTCATACCCTTCAGGACGGTAACCATTGGAAGTAAAACCTCCCCCCGGCACCTGTGAGGTAGCAGATGAACTGATCACTTCAGGAATCCCGGATAAGGCATCCTTCAAACGCTCATACTGCTGTTTGTAAGATTCACTGGTAAATCCCAGGATCATGATATTGTCTTTACTGAAGCCAAGATCTTTGGACCGGATGAAACCCAGCTGGGCATAGATCACAAGGGTACAGATGATAAGTACAATACTGATGGCGAACTGTATTAGTACCAGTGAATTACGTACACCGGAATAATCTTTCTGGCCCTTGAACCGGCCTTTTAAAACACTTACGGGTTTGAAGGCTGAGAGGTAAAAAGCCGGGTAGCTGCCTGCCAGTATGCCTACAAGCAGCACGAGAATGGGAATGCCAAGTATGAGATCCAGGTTGGACCACTGATACAGGTCAAGCTGCCTGCTAACCATGTTACTAAAGGCAGGCAGCAATATCTCAACAAGTATCAGCGCAATCACCAGTCCAATCATGCTCATTATGATTGATTCGCCAAGAAACTGCCTGATCAGATTTGTCCGTGCTGCTCCGAATACCTTGCGCATACCGACCTCTTTTGCCCGCTTTGTAGCCATCGCGGTAGTCAGGTTCATGAAATTGATACAGGCGATGAACAGGATAAAAATGGCAATGGCAGCATATATATAGATATTGGCCATGCTTCCGGTGGGACCGATCTCACCGACATAACTTGATCTCAGGTGAATTTTTTCGATTGGCTGCAGGGTAGCATTTATGGAAACCCCGGCACTCTCGTATTCACGGTTAATATGCTCATACATGAAATCAGGGAATTTGGCTTCCAGTGCATCGATATCGACCCCGGGGACCAATTCCAGGTAGTGATAATACTGCATCCCGCCGGTCCAATTCATATAATACCTTTTATCCTGATAACGGCTGGAAAAAGAAATCAGGGAACTGAACTGCAGGTGGGAATTAGGCGGTGGTGCCTTAATCACACCTGTGATGATCAGGTCATCCCGGTTATTCCAGCGGATCGTCTCTCCCAATGGATCATTATCTCCGAAGATCCGCAGCGCAGTCTCTTCGCTGAGGACCACCGAGTAGGGATCTGCCAGTGCGGTATTCGGGTCTCCTGAAAGCAAATCGAAGGAGAACATCTGAAAGAGGGAGGAATCGTCATAGAACAATCCATCCTCCCTGTAAGCTTTCTCCTGGTAAGAAAAATAACCGTCTTCCCGGTAGGAAAACCGCATACTGCGGACCACCTCCGGAAAAGCCTCCACCATTGCGGGTCCCACAGGAGCTGTCATCTGCGGAGACATGGTAGCTCCATCCGGCATCACAAGTTCAAAAACAACCCGGTGCAGGTGGTCCTTTTTGTCATGGAACCGGTCAAAACTGAATTCATGCTTTATAAAGATCAGGATCACAAGGCTGCAGGTAATCCCAATGGTCAGGCCGAAGATATTAATCAGCGCATACACGGGATTGCGCAGCAGATTCCGGACGGTCATTTTCAAATAGCTACTAAACATCGCATTTATTTGTCTGGTTATTTACAATTAATATACCATATCAGTTATATATCTCAATTTCTGTTCATTGCAAATTAAGAACTGGATATTCAATCAATCTTTTTGTTGCGAATTGCTACATTTTTTTGTTTCAAACTGAAACAATTTATATCTTGAAAACGCTGATGAATACCAAACCAGGCAAAATACTGGTCATCGATGATGACAGGGATATCCTGCTGACCACCCGGGTTGTCCTCAAAAAACAGTTCGGGTTGATCAAAACAGAGGCCGATCCTGAAATGATCTTGCAACAACTCGAGAATGAGCTCTTTGATATCATCCTGCTGGATATGAATTTCAGTGCAGGGGCCACCAGCGGCAAGGAGGGAATGAAATGGCTGCGTGAGATCAGAAAGAAGGACGAATCAGCGCATGTCATTATGATGACTGCCTATGGGGATATTGACCTTGCTGTAAAAGCAATGAAAGAGGGGGCTGCCGACTTCATCGTCAAACCCTGGGATAATCAGAAACTGATGGCCACTGTCATTAATGCATTCCGCCTCAGCCAATCCAAAAGAGAAATCATTGAATTACGCAGGAAACAGGAGCTTTTGCATCAGGACCTGGACCAGGAGTTCAGCGAGATCATAGGCAGATCGGACCGGATGAAGGTTGTCTTCGATACCATCAGCAAGGTGGCACAGACGGATGCCAATGTATTGATCCTGGGGGAAAATGGTACGGGGAAGGAACTTATTGCCAGGGCCCTGCACAGGGAATCAGAACGTGCACAGGAGATCTTCGTTTCCGTTGACCTGGGAGCCATCCCGGAAACCCTCTTCGAGAGTGAACTCTTCGGACATGTAAAGGGTGCCTTCACCGATGCCGGGGAAGATCGCAGCGGGCGTTTTGAGGTGGCATCGGGAGGCACACTATTCCTTGACGAGATTGGTAACCTGTCCCTGCCTCTGCAATCAAAATTACTGTCGGTTGTCCAGAACAGGGTAATAAACCGCGTTGGATCCAGCAGGGAAACCCCTATCAACATCCGCCTCATCTGTGCTACCAATATGCCCCTTTACAGGATGGTCCAGGAAAAAACCTTCAGAGAGGACCTCCTTTACAGGATCAATACCGTAGAGATCAAGGTGCCCCCATTGCGTGAGAGAAGATCAGACATACCGCTGTTCACTGATCACTTCACCCGGCTTTTTGCCCGGAAATACAACAAAACAGGGATCTCCCTGCATCAGGATGTTTACCAGAAGCTCGACACATACTCATGGCCGGGAAACATCCGTGAATTACAGCATGTTGTTGAAAGGGCTATCATTCTGAACGATAAAGACATACTAAAGCCTGCAGATTTCCTGATCATGCACGATACCAGCCGCAGTACAGTCCCTGTCGGTTTCCGGATGGAAGATGTGGAAAAACAAACCATTCAGCAGGTCCTCGAGAAGTACCGCTACAATATCAGTAAGGCAGCAGATGAGCTGGGAATGGCAAGGACTACCCTTTACAGAAAAATGACGAAATATGGCATTTCGTAGCTACCGTATACGGATTGCTGGCAGGATCATACTGACCGGCCTGTTCATGGCCTTCACGTTTTATGCCCTGGGGCAGGAAAAGTGGTATGTAGCAACGGGTGTTTCTGCACTGATCGTGATATCGCTTATGATTGACTTATTCCGGTTTATTGACCGTTCAAACCGGGAATTTACCAGCCTTCTGGAAGCTTTAAAACAACAGGATTTCACCCAATCCTACAGCAGGAAATTCTCTGAAAAGTCCTTCAGGGAGCTTGAATCCAGTTTTAATGAGATACTGGAACAGTACAGGGGAGCCAGAATGGACCAGGCCGCCCAGTATCAATATCTCCAAACCGTCATTGAACATATTAACATTGCCCTTATATGTTTCAATAATTCGGGGAAGGTCTTTCTTTTTAACCAGGCTGCAGCTGTTCTTTTCAGGAAAGCTAAAGTGGAAAGCCTTGAACCGCTGAAATCCATTCATCCTACACTTCATCAATTGATGGTCAGTTTACGGGCCGGACAACGGGAAGTCATCAGGGTCAACAGGGAAGGGGAATTGCTGCAATTATCAGTGCATGTAACAGAATTCCGTGTAAGAAAAGAGAAATTTAAACTGGTTTCCCTGCAGAACATCAGGCATGAGCTGGAAGAACAGGAACTCGATTCCTGGCAGAAGTTGATCCGGGTACTGACACATGAGATCATGAATTCGGTTACACCAGTCTCATCCCTTAGTTCTGCGATCAATGAAATGTTAACAGACGAGGAAGGCCGGCGGCGGGCATTGGGGACCCTGAGCAGGGATGACCTGGACGATTTGTATTCAAGCCTTGATACCATCGAAGAGCGAAGCAGGGGGTTGCTGAGCTTTGTTGCGGATTACAAGAATCTGACCCGGCTCCCTCAACCCGTGTTTGAGGATATCACCGTGGAATTCCTGCTAAACCACATGCACAGGCTGTTTAAAAAGGACATGGCCAGTGAGAATATAAATTACCAGGTGCAGATTCCCGCCCATCAAATGAGCATATGTGCCGATTCCATGATGATCCAGCAGGTCCTGATCAACCTGATAAAAAATGCTATGGAAGCAGTGAAGGAAAGTGAGGAGAAGTCCATTATGCTGTCTGCCGATTCCAGGAACGAAAAGGTCATTATTCGCGTCAGAGATAACGGGAAAGGGATTGATGATGAGGATCTTGAAAAGGTATTCATCCCCTTTTACACCACCAAGAAGAAAGGATCAGGGATAGGGCTAAGCCTGTCTAAGCAGATCATGAGATTGCATAAAGGATCCATCCATTTCCAGTTGGATGACTCCGGAACCGTATTTAATATTGAATTTTAACCATTTATTTACCCGGTTATGAAATCAATCATACTTCTTTTATTCCTGCCCCTGCTAATATCAGGACAATCCGTCCCCGGATCTACCGGTTATGAAATCACCGAATTGGATATCATGAATCCATCTCCCCATCTCATCCGGACAAAGTCGGCAAATGCTTATGGTATCATTGGCACTCCCTATGTTTTTGAGGATTTCAAGCAGGGGAATATCTTTTATTCCAATAAGTTGAGGGTTGACGGTAAGCTGCTCAACTATGATTGTTATAACGATCGGTGGGAATACTCAGCCGGCAATTCTGTATATCTTATAAACAGCAGCCAGATAGATTATTTCGAGATCTTTGCCGGACAGGACAGGACCATGCTCTTCAAGCAGGTCTTTGTTGAGAAACTTAAAAAACATGTTTTCCTTCAGGTCCTGCACAATGAAAATTCAATCCTTTATAAAAGATACTTCAAGGAATTCAAAGAGGCAGATTATGGAGGAGCTTACAGTCAGGACAGGCGGTATGATGAATACCATGACCGTCACTCGTATTATCTTAAAACGGCTGATAATGAACTCCATATGCTTAAACCCAAAAAGAAATCCGCACTTGAGATCATGGAGGATAAGAGTGACGAACTCGAGAAATACATCAAAAATGAAAAACCCGATCTGAAAACTGATAATGGACTGATACAGCTGATCCGTTTCTATGACAGTCTTGAATAGGGACATACTTAGTAAGGATCATGGACAATCAATCTGTGAAAACAATCAGTATAATTAATGAAAAACAACTGAACAACACTTATATCATCAATAATCATGAATATTAAATCTTATTACTATGGGACTAATGTGGCTATCTGTAGGTATTTTGGCCGGTTTATCTGCCTGGATACTTAATGAATCAAAAAAGCGATTCCATATCGATTGGAAAGCCTGGACAGGATTAATATCTGGAATTTTTCTCATTCTATTCGGTATTGCATGGTCCGTATCTTCAGTGCTTGAAGGTGTTCCCCGATCCGGAAGTATGGGTATTATGCTTTTTGGTGGAGTTGGATTGATTGTCCTGGTAATTACATGGCGATTTAACCTGCATTCAAAGGGTAAAGCTGATAATACTGGATCTGAACAAAAAGCAAAACCGGAGAAAGCGGAATCTGATGAAGGTATAGAGAGTAACTCCCGGAGAAAATTTCTGGGTGCTTCATTAATTGGTGCACTGAATGCAAGACATATAATTGGTGGTATTATAGGCCTGGGAGCCGGATTTACCGGAGTCGTAGCAGTGAAACGTGTAAGCGGAAAAATACTGGACGATGTTCCAAATGCCATCCGCGAGGATTATAAACGATTTGACCAGCGCGGTGTCATTCAGGCCTTTGTGCATAGTCCCAAATTGCAGGAAGAAAAGAAGGAATGGACAGATACCTGGGAGCAGGCGGCCAAAGAGCGTGGGAAGGATTTTAAAATTAAAGGGAGTTATGAAAAATACGTTTATGGTTACCCGAGAGATGAGCTTGGTTACCGCCAGCTTGATTATGCCCTGGCCAGAGGCGGCTGGGAAACAAGCCTCAGAGGTATTCCTATTACTGTGGCACCCAATCATGGTATACAGAGTTGGGACCAGTCTGAGGTAAATGCGACAAAATACAAATTCAATTCAAAGCAAGAAGCGGCCGAAGCAATAAAAAGTGCAGCAAAACTTTATGGTTCTGCAAAATCCGGGATCACATTCCGGGATGAACGCTGGGATTATTATCCCCTGTATGATCCTATTGATGAGAAAGTAGTTAGCTGGGACGATTTTCCATTTACCCCTAAAACAGTTATTGTTTGCCTGGTAGAAATGGATTACCTGGCCTTATCAACTGCACCCTCTATTGTTAGTGATGGTCCATCCGGACAGGGCTATTCCGATATGGTGATGGTTTCCAGCCATCTCGCTGCATTTATACGTCATTTGGGATATAATGCGGTTGCTTCCGGAAATGATCTAGGATTGAGTGTTGCCTATGCTGTAGCAGCAGGATTGGGTGAAGTGTCGAGAGGAGGCTGGTTAATATCACCTGGCCTGGGACCCAAAGTCCGGATATGTAAAATATATACTGATCTCGATTTTGTTGAATATGATAAGCCCAGGGATTATAGCATAACAAACTTCTGTATTCATTGCAAGCGTTGTGCTGATGCCTGTCCCTCTCAAGCCATTAGTTTTGAGGACAAACCCACCTTTGAACCCACCTTTGAACACTCCGATAATCCCGATTATAACTGGAGTAGCAAACCCGGTGTGCTGAAATGGCATGGCGATTCAAAGAAATGCTATGAATTCTGGGTGGATAACGGTGGCTCATGCAGTTCTTGCATTGCGGCATGTCCCTATAATAAACCAGACTTCTGGCACCATGATCTTGTGGATACGACCAATGTAATCACACCGGGACCTATCCACACTTTTATGAAAGAACTGGATAAAGTATTTGGATACGGAAATGTAAATGATCCTGCAAAGGTCCATAAATTCTGGAAATCAGGAAATTAATAAGTAATATTATGCACAAACATCAAGATGACGAATAGCAGTAGCCAAAAAAATCGAAAAAAAAAGCTATTTAAATGGAAAACCCGGGATAGCCTGGTATTGGGTGTATCAATTTTATTCGTCTTATGCTGGTTTATTGGGAAGCAGAATTTCAAGGCATATGTAGATCCCTTTCTCAATAAGGCCTGGCCCGAAGCCGAATCGTACAGCTATATCTCGGAAAATCATGCTGAAGTCCTGGACGAAAACGGATCAGTAATGGGCTATATGGCACAAGGAGAGGGGGATGGTTACGGTGGGCCTTTGACTGTTGGTGTCGCGGTTGATACCAGCGGGAATGTAATATCTCTTGCCATATTGGAATACCGTGAAACACCTTCCTTTTTTCAAAAAGTCATCAAAACAGGACTTCTTAAGGATCTTGCTCAACGGGGTATCTACGATGATGTTCCATATGCAGAGAACCTTGATGGTGTATCAGGAGCTACCATGACTTTCCGGGCACTGGCCGAATCAGTCGAAGAGGCTGTGACTATTGTTGGTGTTCAAAGTTTCGATGTCGAACCAACAGAGAAAACTGAAGATATTTTATTCAGACTACCTGAAATTATCTTGTTGGCTTTATTCGCTGTTGCAGTATTGCGTAGAAAAGTGTTAAAAGGAAAAATAGGAAAACAATTGCGCTGGTTGACATTGATAACGGGATTTATTTTTATCGGTTTTATATTGAACCGACCATTTGTGTTGTCTCATATCAACATGGTATTGCTCGGTTACTGGCCTGATTGGCATATTCATTTATACTGGTATATTTTAATTATCGGACTGTTCCTGTTTAAAGCTAAAGAGGAATGGAACACGTACTGTTACGATTTCTGTCCTTTTGGAGCCTGCCAGGAAATTCTTGCTCAAATTGGCGGTGCTCAAAACAGGGCTGTTCAGTGGCCTAAACTACTATTGTGGTTACAGCGTACACTTGCTATTGCCGCTGTTGCCATGGCCTTATTATTTCGCAATCCAGGCTTCTCAAGCTTTGAAATATTTGGAACATTGTTCGACTTGAACGGAAGTAATTACCAGTTTGCACTGCTTGCCATAATACTCCCGCTATCCTTGTTTATCTACAGGCCCTGGTGTAATTATCTTTGTCCCTTGCATAAAAACACATTAGAAGGCCTCTTTGACCGGATTCGGAAAAATACACAATTGCTTATTCAAACAATTTCCTTGAGATGGAAAAGAAATTAAAAATATTGTGGTCAGTTATAATAATCGTCTGCGTCATTCTGGTTGCAGGGCATTTGATATGGTCTGCCAGATCTACTTTATTCAGCGATGACCAGGTCATTGAAAAAACTTTCACCAGTTCTCACAAGTTGCAAAACTCGAATGAATAATTGGCTAGGAAATTAATCTGTCTCTATGAAGTTGATCTCCAGATCTAGTATACTGGAATAGTATTCACCACGTTCGAGGATATCATCATCCCCCTCTTCATAATACCAGTTAACCTTCAGGTCTCTCCCTTCGACAAGGAGCTCACTGAGTTCACGAAGGATCTGCATAACGAAC
>JAZGGT010000137.1:0-3435 GCA_036480555.1 Bacteroidales bacterium
TCTTCCTGGTACGAATATAAAAATGAGCCTGGGCCTTTGCAGGGTGGAGGGGGATCCGCCTGATATCAAGGGTTCAAATATCCGGACCGCAAGTGGTGAAAGGATAGGGGATGGGATGTATGGAGCCAAAGCGAGCGGTATGTTGATGGTGGATGGTACCCTTTATATGCTGGTCAGGAATCTCAACAATTCACAGCTTACCTGGTCGGATGATAATGGTCAGACATGGGTATGGGCAGACTGGAGATTCACTTCCGGGCTCGGCTGTCCTACCTTCCTGAATTTTGGAAAAAATTATGAAGGTGCCAGGGATCAATATGTTTATATATATTCAAATAATGAGGAAAGTGCCTATAAGGCCAGTGATGAAATGATCCTGGCAAGGGTCGCAAAAGACAGGTTAAAAGAAAAAGATAGGTACGAGTATCTTGCGGGATATAGCGGAAATGCTAAACCCATCTGGTCAGAAGATTACCAGAAGAGAAAGGCCGTATTTATCAACCCGGGAAAGTGTTACAGGTCTGGGATAACCTATAATGCGGGACTGAAACGGTATTTATGGTGCCAGGTTATTCCGGTTTCGGATCGGGGGACTTCCAGGGGACCTAGATTTCAAGGGGGACTTGGTATTTTTGAGGCGCCTGAACCATGGGGACCATGGAAAACCGTATACTATACGATGGACTGGGATATGGGTCCGGGTGAAACCGCAAGCATCCCAACCAAGTGGATGAGCCAAGATGGGAAATCCTGCTATTACCTGTTTTCAGGAGATGATTATTTTTCTGTCAGGGGAGTAAAATTTATTACGGACTGAGATAATTGGTCTTATACCAGGCCAGATATTCCGACAGGTCCTGGATATATTCCTCTAATCCCAATAACTCTTCATCATATATCATAAAAGTCAGATCCGGGCGGCGGTTGGCAAAGTTACGCTGCCTGTCCCTGGCATGTAAATAATCCTTGCCCGGGAGGGACATGCCTTTCGGTAACTGGTGTTTTTCCCAGGTGCTCTTAATCCCGGCAAATACCTGGTTTCTTTCGAGCAGGTTGTCTTCAGCTATCTGGCTGGCCTGGACGAGTGCATTGTATGCTGACTGGTGATCCTGAAAATGCAAGTTATGTGCTTCGGTTATCTTATTCTCAAGTGCTGAAAATGCCAGGTAAGTATTGGCAGTATGCCTGAATAGCTCTGCAATTCCCCTGAACAGTTCAAAATCATAAGGATATTTAACCTGAAGGCTCAGGTTCGTATCACAGATATGTAAAACCCTGTCCATATGCTTTAACTGGTTCGCTGAATGCTCTATCATTTCACTGTATTCAGTATTCCAGAAGGGATCGTATTCGATATCATCCCTGGGCAGGTCAGGGAGGTGGGTTTTTCCCACTTCCCCCCAGTGCCACACCCTGCGTTCAAAAGCATCCATGTAAAAATAACTGGCCTTGTTAAGCAGTACAAAAAGCTCTTTGACATCCAGGCTCTGGGGGCCATAATAGTTGACAAAGTATTTGTCTTCAAACTCGGGGAGATCCGGGTTGCCGGAGCTCCATGAATATTCTGCAGCGTTGATATACCTTAGCATCCATAGCTGGTTATGTACGCCGGAACAATTCCATGAGGTTGATACCATACCCTTGTAATAGCCTGATGCCGCGGCATTCTTAATGCCATTGTAAGATCTTTCGCTATGGGATTGGGTCTCCTCATCGAAGTAAAGCCTGTAAAAATAAGGCAGGAACATATGCTCTATACCTGGATTCGGATCATAAATAAATGTTTCATAACCTTCTTCCCTGGCTTGTTTTACATATTCGAACTCATTGGCTCCAGGCCTGTAGATTTCTGTCAGTACCAGGTTTTTCAAAGGTTCAATTCCCCTGGCAGGGGATTTTCCCATTTCCCAGCCCATGGGTCTTTCCCAGCACATCACCTTCCTATCTCTTTCTTGCAGATATTCGCCGGATCTTTTGATAAATAAGTGGTACAGGCCACTGATGCCAATCTCCTGGGACTTCAATTTACATTTTTCACACTGGCCCAGTTCCCAGGATTCATCAGTGCCAATATGAATATATTCTGATCCGGGCGTGGCTTCCATGGCATCTTCCCAGAGATCATATAACAGGTCGTAACTGCCATCTTTCAGCGGGCATAATTCCCAGTTGGAAGAGGCTATCTCTCTCAAATGCTTGTGTTGGGGCCACTTCATCAGGTAACTCACATGTCCCAGTCCCTGGACAAGCGGGACGATTTGAATATGATATTGCCTGGCGTAATGGGTAAGGGTTTGAATTTCCTCCATGGTGAAGGCACCGGGAGCGCCTATCTCCGGGTGGCTAGGGTAGGCGAACTTATCTTCCCATTCCCATATCAGCATATTGATCTTATAACTTGCCAGTGTCCGGATAAACCCTTTGACATATTCAAATCTTTCCTGGAAATGCTTGGAATCGTAATGCACAGCCCGCTGCTCAACATCCGGCCAATCATCAATGGTGAGTCCGGATACATAAAGTGCATCATCCTTTTTTTGAATGAGCTGAAGGAGGGTCTGCATGCCATAAAACAAACCGGCTGCTTCCTTTGATGTGATGGTAACCCCTTCCCGGGATGCAGATAATTGATATGCCTGGGGATTCATGTTATCTTCCGCACCATGCCTGCTGAGCAGTATGCCCTTGCCGGGAGTGCCCGTGGAAATGTTTGACCCAATATTAAACTGTTTCTCTAGCCGGCGACCTAACTCCTCCGCTGTAAATTTGTCTTCGGCAGATGCTTCATTGTCGATGAATATGCTAATTTTTTTCTTAAATCGGAATCCCTCACCATTCATCTCAACTTTTTGCGGATACGGGATAATGGAAATACCCTGACTCCATAAATCTGTCCCCTGAGCAGCAGTAGATATTACACTGGCAATAAATAACAGGCTTATCAGGAAGTATAGGATTTTATTGTTTTGCATGCATTCGGATTTAGATGGATTGAATTCCTCGGCCTACAAACCTAATATTCCCTGCACTTGATTACAACTATTTTTATATGATATTGAAAATCTTACTATGTTTACCTTTCGACTAAATCCAGCATGATATGATATATTTATTTTTACAATTGTTGTTAATCACTTTCCTTGCAGGCACGGGTAATAATCAAGGTGGCTCACCTGCGGAAAAATCGGGAAGCGATGTTGTCACTGTTACCCATTGCGAAGATTTTATCGTTTCGGGTGACGGATCTGCCGAACAATGGGGTAAAACCCAGTGGATTGACATTCCCCAAAGAGTAGAAAAACCTGAAACTTATCAGACCAGAGCCAAGGTCCTTTACTCTGAAACCGGCATCTATTTTCTTTTCGACTGCCAGGACAAGGTGTTGAAAGCTACAATTAAGGAAGATAATATGGATTTGTGGGAAGAAGATGTGGT
>JAZGGT010000138.1:0-5502 GCA_036480555.1 Bacteroidales bacterium
AACTCCCGCAGTTTATCAAGCAGTAATGGTATCTTTTTAATATAGGAACCTTCTGAAAGGAGGATTATATCGGCATCAATTTCTTCAATACGGTTCTGCATTATTTCGGAAAGAAGTTCCACTTCAAATGTTTCGCTCATCCAGTCCATATTCACAATAATATTAGATTCAGATTAGCAGCTGTCAGGACCATACAGTTAAAACAAGCCGCCGCCGGCCGCCATAATTCCGGAACTCACAAAGATATATCCCCTGCCACGTGCCGAGGTTCAGTCTGCCACTGGATACGGGGATGGTCAGCGCAGCCCCGAAAAGTGAAGATTTGATATGGGCGGGCATATCATCCGCACCCTCAAGGGTATGTATATAATATGGCTGGTTCTCGGGGACCAGCCTGGACATAAAGGATTCAAAATCTTTCCGCACGGTTGGATCAGCATTTTCATTGAGGGTAATGGCCGCAGAGGTATGCTTCAGCAAAATGTTTACCAGTCCCACATCAGGTAACTCAGGAAGCTCTTGTTCAATATACCTGGTAATCAGGTGAAAACCCCGATCAAACGGGGGCAGGCTTATTTCCTTCTGCTTTATCATCACTTTATATTAGGCCTTACAAAAATAGATAATCCTGAGAAACACTGAATACTTATTCAAAAAGGAGGATCGTTTTATTATGTAAGGAATTTTACCCATTTTTAAACTTTCCTTTCTCCAGGAGGCTGCGTGCATAGAAAATTGATAATCATATCTATCCTGATCGCTGGTATTTTTACGCCAACCCTCAGTCAGGACGACGAAAAACTGATCCAGCTATCCGGTGTGGTTCGCAATGAATACCTGCAACCATTGCAGTTTGTTCATATCCTGATCATGAACCAACACCGGGGCACCATAAGTGACACCCGCGGGATGTTCTCATTTGTCGTTCATCCCCGGGACACCATTATGTTCTCGGCAGTGGGCTTCAAACGGACCGGATTGATCATTCCTGATACCCTGGCCTCATTCAACTACCCCGTTGATGTAATAATGGAGGGGGATACTATAGAGATCAGGGAGGTAATAATCCTTCCCTGGAAAACATATGAAGAATTCAAGCGGGCTTTTATAAGCATTGAACTGCCCGATGATGATCTTAAGCGTGCTTACAGGAACCTGGCCATGATCAAGCACCAGATCCACAATCCGAATGCCGCCCCTGACCCTGATCTGAATTACCAGTATCACCTCAGGGAACAGTACAATGAACTATATACGGTTGGACAGACACCATATTATAGCATATTTAATCCTATGCGATGGGCAGAATTCTTTAAATACCTGGAAGAAGACAAGTTCAAGAATCCCAACAAGTGATGGGTTGAAGGCACAATTTAATTACCAGTTATCTGTTTAATGATTATCGAGTATCGAAGGATGAAATTCAGTATTCTTTTCATAATGTTATGCTGTATGCCGGTCCTGGCCAATGCTCAGGAAACCGCTTATGTCAACGGAAAGATCATTGATAAAAACCAGGCGCCCGTATTCCTTGCCAATGTAGCGATCCCGGGTACACCTTATGGCACCGTAACAGATGAAGAAGGAGTCTTCAAACTGGAAATTCCTGCGAATGAAGACATTACCCTGATCATATCATACCTTGGTTTTGAACAAATCACATTCAGTCTTCACCTTCAGCCCGGAGAAACCCATGAAATAAGGCAGGTACTCAGGGAAACTCTACAGAACCTGGATGAAGTAACCATCAGGGAACAGCATGAACGGGCAACTACCATAAACCGGATCGATATTAAAACTCTCGATATGCTTCCCAATGTCTCAGGTAATCTTGAGACGATCCTTGGCACACTGCCGGGTGTTTCTTCCCGAAGTGAGCTCAGTTCCCAGTACTCTGTAAGGGGAGGAAATTTCGATGAGAACCTTGTATATGTCAACCTTATTGAAATCCACAGGCCCTTCCTTGTACGTTCAGGCCAACAGGAAGGCCTCAGCTTTATTAACCCGGACATGGTTTCTTCTATTAAATTCTCAGCAGGCGGATTTGATGCGCAGTATGGAGATAAAATGTCTTCTGTACTGGATATCACGTACCGCAGGCCGGTTAAATTTGGAGGATCGGCTAGCATAAGCCTGCTTGGCGGGTCCCTCCAACTTGAGGGAGTTTCCAGGAACAAGCGTTTTACCCACATTTCCGGATTTCGTTACAAGACCACACAATACCTCTTGAGTTCACTGGAAACACAGGGTGAATATAATCCGAATTTCTATGATTTTCAGACCCTTCTTACCTACAAGCTGGCACCTGAATGGGAGATCAGTTTCCTGGGAAATATTGCCCTTAACCGTTATCATTTCATACCCGAAACCCGGAATACCGACTTTGGCACTTTCCAGAACCCCCTGAATCTCAGGATATATTATGAGGGCCAGGAACAGGACAAATTTGATTCCTATACCGGGGCATTGACCCTACAGTATGCCCCCAGTGACCGGCTCTCCCTGAAATTTATCGGATCAAGTTATTACTCAGTTGAACAGGAACATTATGATATTCTCGGTGAATACCTGATCAATGAACTGGATAACCGGCTGGATTCCGAGACTTATGGGGACAGTATATTGAACATTGGTGTTGGCGGCCAGTTGAACCATGCCCGCAACAACCTGAATGCATTCGTATATTCAGCCGCTCATCTGGGTACACTGGTGAGGGACCGTGGTACATTGAAATGGGGTGTAAAATGGCAGCAGGAGCGGATCAGGGACAAGATAAGTGAATGGGAAATGATCGATTCCGTTGGCTATTCCGTTCCATACACAGGCCATACCATCTCCCTTTTTAACGTTTATAAATGGAATCACCGGCTCTTCAGCAACCGGCTGACCTCTTTCGTTCAGAATACAACGACTTTTGAGAGCAACAATACGAAGTACTACCTCAGTGCGGGTATCAGGGCCTCATACTGGGATATGAACAATCAATTTTTGCTGAGTCCCAGGGTTACTTTTTCAGTGAAACCGGACTGGAAACATGACCTGGTTTTCAGGCTGGCCACAGGTTATTATTACCAGCCACCTTTCTATAAGGAATTACGATACCCGGACGGCACACTGAATCAGGACCTGCAGGCACAAAAATCCATACATTTCGTACTCGGTGGAGATTATGTTTTTACTGCCTGGGAGCGTCAGTTCAAGTTTAGTACCGAAATCTACTATAAACACCTGGATCAGCTGGTACCCTACAAGCTGGATAATGTCAGGATTGAGTATGCGGGTGAAAACCTGGCCAGGGGGTATGCTGTGGGACTGGATATGAAAATACACGGTGAATTTGTTCCGGGCGCAGCATCATGGGCCAGTCTGAGCCTGATGAAGACCGAGGAAGACATCATTGGTGATTATTACTATGATAATGATGGAAACCGGATTGAACCTGGTTATTATCCCAGACCCACCGACCAGCGGGTTATGGTGGGTATTTTCTTCAGGGATTATCTCCCCAGCCTTCCTGACTATAAAGTACTGCTGAACCTGATTTACGGGTCCGGACTCCCTTTCAGTCCACCCAATATCCCCCGTTATGACATACACTTCAGAATGCCTTCATACAAACGGGTTGATATCGGTTTTGCCAAGGTACTTAAACGGGAGGATGCCAGCTTGAAGGATGGAAATCCTTTTCGCAATTTCAGAAGCATATGGATCAGTGCTGAGGTATTTAACCTGCTTGGTGTAAAGAATGTCATTTCCTACACGTGGATAAAAACAGTCTCGAACCAGGATAATGTACCGGGTGCCTTCGCTATCCCTAACTACCTTACCGGAAGGCGCTTCAATGTAAAGCTGACAGTCAGGTTTTAGTTTCCAGGTAAATATGTGCATGATTGAAACCAGGACTGGTCAAGATTGATTATTTTTACAGCCTGAAATAAATAACCAACAGATGAATACACAGGATTACATTGCAAAGGAAGACAAATTTGGCGCGCATAATTATCACCCACTGCCTGTGGTACTGGACAAGGGACAGGGTGTTTATGTATGGGATGTTGAAGGACGGAAATATTTTGATTTCCTGTCGGCCTATTCTGCCGTGAACCAGGGACATTGCCACCCGAAGATCGTATCAGCCATGAAAGACCAGGCAGAAAAGCTGACCCTTACTTCAAGGGCATTTTATACCAGCGTGCTGGGGGAATATGAAGAATTCATTGCCAATTTCTTTGGATATGATAAGGTATTGCCCATGAATACAGGTGCCGAGGGCGACGAAACAGCCCTGAAGCTCTGCCGCAAATGGGCCTATACCAGGAAGGGGATTAAAGAAAACGAGGCCAAGATCATTGTTTGTGAAAATAATTTCCACGGCCGGACCATTACCGTGATCTCCATGTCAACCGATCCTGATTCATATGCCGGATTCGGACCTTTTACACCGGGTTTTGTAACAATACCGTACGATGATCTCGGGGCCCTTGAGAAAGAGCTGGAAGATCCTAATGTGGCAGGGTTCCTGGTTGAACCCATTCAGGGTGAGGCCGGTGTACATGTTCCTTCGGATGGATACCTGGCAAAAGCATACGAGATGTGCAGGGAAAAGAATGTCCTTTTCATTGCCGATGAGGTCCAGACAGGCATCGGGCGTACCGGTAAATTACTTGCCTGTGATCATGAAGGAGTCAGGCCGGACATCCTCATCCTGGGGAAAGCACTCTCGGGAGGTGTTTATCCAGTTTCAGCCGTGCTGTGTGATGATGATATCATGCTTTGTATCAAACCCGGCGAACATGGATCTACATTTGGCGGGAACCCGGTGGCTGCCAAAGTGGCCATTGCTGCCCTGGAGGTTATCAAGGATGAAAACCTGGCTGAGAAGGCTGAAGAATTAGGTCAATATTTCCGGGATGAACTGGGCAGGATCGACTCTGATATGATTGAGAACATTCGTGGTAAGGGACTGCTCAATGCCATTGTGATCAAGCCCAAACAGGGAAAAACTGCCTGGGATATATGTGTGGCTATGAAGGAAAATGGATTACTGGCCAAACCGACTCATGATCACATCATCCGGTTTGCTCCACCCCTGGTTATCACCAGGGAAGAGCTTCTGGAAGCTGCTGGTATCATTCGTAAAACGTTGGCCGAGTTCGAGTAAGCTCACCCGCTCTGGTGTCTATCTGCCAGGATCTTTGCGACATCTTCCAGCCTGTATCCCCTGTCGACCAGCAGGATTGTCATATGGAAAAGCAGGTCTGCCGCTTCATTTATGAAACATTCATCGTCTGTATCCATGGCTTCAATGACCAGCTCGGTAGCCTCTTCGCCGAGTTTTTTGGCAATTTTCCTGGGACCTTCACGGAAAAGTTTTGCTGTATAGGAATTCTCGGGCAGCTCTTCTTTCCTGCTTTGCAATAATGCCTGGAGGTTATGAAGAAAGGAGAGGTTATCCTGGACAGTTTCACCGAAACAGGTCCTCATCCCGGTATGGCATGCCGG
>JAZGGT010000139.1:0-2747 GCA_036480555.1 Bacteroidales bacterium
TACTTTGGTATAGCTTGGAAAATACCTGGTCCCAGCAAATACTGAGGCTTTCCGGTATTCCCCTTTAGATGAATCAAAATCTCCGCCTCTGGCGGAAATAGGAGCGCCCGTGTTTTTCATAACCATAGCAGAAACAAGCATTATGAAGTCGGGTGTAATGGCCTTTTTTTCTTTCACTTCACCCATGATAAAACAAAAGGCACCGTAATGGTCTTTTTCCATCATTGAATGCTCAAGGGGCTTTCCCTGGGGGGTGGTACCTTCATCAAGCAGCAGGTGGGATTCCAGTTCGGTAAGGCTTGAACCTTCGATAGCTGTTGAATGATGACTTAATGACATATGGCTGTATTTCTCCCAATTGATAGCTTCATGAAGCCTCAGTTTCAGGAACTTAGTCCTTTTTTCCTCAAATAGCTTAAACGTTTCTTTCATCTTTATAAAGTCAATACGAAGGTAAGCAAAAAGCATTTTATCTGCATCCCAGTCTAAAAGTGTACTGTCTGATTTTCAGGAAAGGCTACAATTGCTGGGAAGGCTACACATCCTATACTCTTACCGGGAGAAAAAACAGACACGGTGAGTCCAAATCCATTTACGATTAATATCTATTAGCGAGATAACTTTCCAGGGGCATTCTAAAAATTGACTATCAAATCATCCAGGTAAGCAGTGAAAAACTTTCCATCCCACCTGGCAGCTCCTGTTTTTTTTACATGGATCTTTCCACCGGGAGCGATCAGGAAGGTTGTTGGAATGGAAGAGGTGCTGAGTTTGGAAGGAGGATTTTGCACCAGCCTGTACACCGGCATGGTGTACCCATGATCCTCCATGAAACGGAGTATGGTTTCTGGGGCCTCCTGGCTTGCCAGCACGAAACTGACCCGCTCACCATATTGTTCAAAAAGGTTCTGGATATTGGGCATTTCTGCCCGGCAAGGGGGACACCAGGTGGCCCAGATACTGAGGAAAACCACTTCATCCTTAAATTCCCTGAAGGATACAGCTGTCCCTTCAATATTCATTAAGGTCCACTCATAATCGCCATCAACCAGTGATACCTGGCTGGCTTCTCTAATGATGGCGGGCCTGTGCATGGTCAGTTTGTTCATCCCAGTGGCTACGAATTTTCTGGAAAATGGAATCAGCAGGGAAAGGATCAACAGATAGAAAAGCAGGTCAGTAGTGATCCGGAAAGGCGATTTGGTCCGGAAATAATTTTGTATCCTTTCTTTAATATTCATTTTTTACTGTTTTAAGTGATACCATATCGGTGGCGATCTTTTCTGCCTTCAGCATGAAATCGAATCGGTTCAGGTCAAGGCAAAGATAGAAATCTGTTGATGGGGCATAATCCTGGTGCCCGGCCACAAAGAATCTCTTTCCACTGGTCCGCCTGATGGTTTCTATCATCTCACCGTAATCAGGAGTCTCACCCAGCAATTTCATTCTTATGTATTCGGCACATAGGGTATCTTCTTCTATGGGATGACGGGCTGCATATCCCATACAGACCAGGGAAACCTGGGCGGGGGACTGGCTTTTGATATAGTTTACTATGGCATCAGCATTGACAAAACTACCGGTCAGGATCTCGTCCGCATGCACCGCATTTACCAGTCCCCGTGTCCCGGCACTGGTGGTCTGGACCACAGTTTTTCCCGTAAAATCAATACTTTCAACCTGGAATGGTGAATTGCCATAATCGAATCCCTCGACCATTCTTTCATTCCTTTCTCCCATCAATAGATAATCCGGGTGTTCGGCTTTCAGCCTGAAAGCGGTTTCAACCCCGCCTACGGATATGATCTGCCCGGCGCCGTTCCCTGCCACATAACAGACCGAGGAAAATGCCCTGAAAACATCGATCACAATGGTGAGTCCCCGGGCTTCCCGGGCACCTTTTACCAGCTGCAATATATCAATTTTCATCCACCGAAATTAAGCGCTTAAAAATACAAAGTTTAGTGATTCACGAAAATTAATTCATACTTTTAGGTTTGCAGAAAATCCCCCTGTATGAAATTCAAAGATAAAATCATCTGGATCACAGGTGCAGCTTCGGGTATTGGTGAAGCACTGGCTTATAAATCTGTTGAGTATGGGGGGAAATTGATCCTCAGCGATATTGACGAACCCGGATTGTCAAAGGTGGTGGCCACCTGTGAGTCATCCGGTGCCAGCGTTTTGAATCTGCCCCTTGACCTGTCCTCCGGGGAGTCCATTGAAAAGGCTGTATTGGTAGCTATGGAGCATTTCGGCAGGGTGGATGTCCTGATCAATAACGGGGGGATCAGCCAGCGCTCCCTGACCTGGGAGACACCCCTGGAGGTGGATTATAAGATCATGAATATCAATTTTTTTGGAGCCGTTATACTGACAAAGGCTGTCCTGCCTCATATGATGGAACAGGGGAGTGGTTATATTGCAGCCACAAGCAGTATCACAGGAAAATTCGGTTTTCCTTTGCGTTCTGCATACGCTGCCTCAAAACATGCCACCCATGGATTTTTTGAGACCCTTGGCATTGAGCTTGCCGATAGGAATATCTCTGTGACCATAGCCATGCCCGGAAGGGTGCAGACCAATATTTCACTGAACGCCCTTACCGGGGACGGGACACCGCACGGGAAGATGGATCCGGGACAGGCCACCGGGATCCCGGCAGATCTTTGTGCCAGGAAATACCTGGATGCCATCTATAAGAGAAAGCCTGAAATCCTCATCGGAGGAAAGGAATTGATGATGGT
>JAZGGT010000140.1:0-6206 GCA_036480555.1 Bacteroidales bacterium
GACATGCCCTCAGCGCCTCGGCATCACCCTTGTGTCCACGGGTTACTATCACGATATATGTATCAGCTGATCTGGCCATCCCTCGAAGCGCTTTTCCAATATTATCAACTACCAGATGATCCGCATCCGGGATGTTCAGCGAATTTGCATATTCAGACCTGTCATCAATCACCGTTACTTCAAAATCAAGCAGGTTCGCAAGGTGAGCCAGCGCCCTCCCTATATGACCGGCTCCTGCAATAATCAGTCGGGGCAGGGGGAATATGGGTTCGAAAAAGCAGGCAGTTCCATCGGAAGTCTCTATATAAAGGCATTTTCTGTCATCCAGACACTGCAGCATTTCCTGACGGTATTCCCCGGAAGCACTTTTAAACCACTGCCGTTCGATGATCATCTCTTTTTGCCTGACAATGCTGGTTAGCAGGACCCCGGACTGGCCTCTCTTAATAGATTTCTCCATCGCATGGAAAACCTTCCTGCTCTCTTCCAGGCATGCATCGATCAGTATGATGGCAGATCCTCCACATATGGATGCTTCCTTCGAAGTTATTTCAGCATTTAGATCAAACTTATAAATGTCTGAGGAACAATGCTTTATTATTTCTATGACCCTTTTGCTTGCATCTGCCTCGAGTACCCCTCCGCCAAGCGTCCCTGCGATCAGTCCCACATCAGAGAAAAGCGCTGTTGCTCCCTGGACCTGGGGGACCGAGCCCTTTGTGTCGAGAAGTGTTGCCAGGGCAACAGGTTTATTTGTCTCCGGTTCCCGGACTAAATCTGAATAAATATTTTTCATAATGTCAGGAAGATCATGATGCGCCGGATGTAACTATCAATCTGAACAGGGCAACGCCAGTCATCACCGATCCGGATACTGTGTGGGCACAGGCCTGGATTCCTGCTCCTAAAATTACCTCGGACAATCCCCATACTGATCCGAGTATTACGGCAATGGCCAAATGTGATCGAAAAATTGATTTTCCCATGGAATGTTCAGGTTATGATTTAATAAGCAATATAAGTGATATATCTGTTAATGTCAACGCTAATTTAGTTCACCTTCCACTTCCTTGTGACAGGATCATAGCGGCGGCCTGATCAGGCTTTGATTGCCCGATTTCAATGATCATGGCATCCTTTAGTCCCCATTGCTGTATCACCTGTGCGACCAATTGTTCCCTTACAACCAGCAAAATTGAACAACATTGCCTGGTCAGTAAGCGAGCTAAACTTTCTGCCCAGATATTTCCATCCAGCTCGAAAGGCCCTATCTCATCTACAACAATAAGATCATTGTTAATTATCAGGGGATCCTCAAGTATATTTTTCCCCATCAGTATCCCTTCAGGATTGAAATAAAATTTTCCAAACTGTTCCCATCCTTCTGTAAATCTTCCAGATGCGAGAGAAAGGACCTTTCCGGATACCAGATCAAGTATATTAAAAGAGCCTGATGGACCATCTTCGGGGACTGACAAGGCGGCAAATCCGGCAATGGACAGAGCTTTTCCCCTCAGTTCCTCAATCAGCTTCAGTAAAAATGTGGTCTTACCGCTACCGGTCTCCCCTGTGATTACAAATACGGACTTGCGATCTTTATCTGACATGATTCAGTTAAGCTCTGGGACCAGTAATTTATAAAAATTCTGGCATATTTTAAGTATTTTAGAGGATGATCAGCTGACAATCTCAAGCTTTGGAGGACTATAAACCATTATACGGGAAAACCTATTCCCTATTCGGACAGGATACAAACACGGAACCCTTTTACCGGAAGATAACGGCATTGACAGATGAGATCCTGGCCCAATTGTCCATCCCGGAAACCCAGGCACTGGAACACATACAATCGCTCAGCAGGAATAAAAGGAAATTGAAAATAGCCGCTGCGAAATCACCGGGGTATTCAACAATGTCAGATATGCTGCACCGGATTAACCGTGAGCTTGCTGAATATACACCTGGACTTCAACAGCATCTCAAGGAAGTCTCTTTTCATAAATACATAAGCGATAAAAAGCTGTTTAACAACAGGGAACAATATTATTTGTATATGGTCGAATTTGAACTGGTAAACAGGATACATAAAAAAAGGTTTCTGGACTCCAATTTCCGGATAGCCCTCCTGCCCTATTGCCTTAAGGAGACCCAGACAGACTGCAAAGCCAGTCCCGATGAAATCGATTATGTATGCCGGGGATGCCTTAAAACATGCTACATTAATAAGGTTAGCAAGGTGCTGAGGGATCATGGGGTCAATCCATATATCTGGAGCCGGGGCAGCCTGAAATCCATGTTCGGAAAACTGGCCGGAAAACATGGCAGTATAGGCGTTCTGGGCATCGCCTGTGTAGTCGAATTGATCCACGGCATGCGTTTTTGCATGAAGGCTAAATTGCCGGTGATGGGTATCCCCCTGAATGCAAACAGGTGTTCCCGATGGATGGATGGATTTTTTGAAACTTCCGTTGATCTATTGGCCCTGGAAAATATCCTGAATTAGGAATGGATTAGTATTTTTACCAATAATAACCATAATACTTATTTGACATGAATCCCCTGAATAAAGTTAGATTGATCAAACTGCTTTTCATTTTAGTGATTGTAGGCCTTTCCCACTCCTGTAAAAAAACACCGGCAGAAGAACCGGGATTTTCTTTTGCCTTTTTAACCGATATCCATGTCCAGCCCGAAATCAGGGCAACGGAAGGACTTAAGGCGGCCATTGCAAAGGTCAATGAGCTGAAGCCTGATTTTGTAATTACGGGGGGCGATCTCATCATGGATGCCCTGGCACAGACCTTTGGCAGGGCTGATTCCCTGTATAATCTCTATGTTGAAACTGCCCGGGGTTTTAATATGCCGGTCCATAACACCATGGGGAACCATGAGGTATTTGGCTATTATGAGGAGAGCGGGGTAGACTCCTCTCATCCATTGTACGGAGACAGGATGTTTGAGGAAAGGCTGGGAAAACGGTATTATGTCTTCGAATTTAACGGATGGCGCTTCTATATTCTTGACTCCATTGATGAATGGGAAGAGGGCGGTTATTATGGTTACATTGATCAGGAACAGGTAGCCTGGCTGAAGGAGGATCTTGCTGGAGTGGATCCTGAGACGCCCATTATCATCAGCATTCATATCCCCCTGCTGACAGTTCAAACACAGATCCATGAGGGTTCAACTGCCCCGAATTCCATGGGTTCGGTAATCACAAATTCCCGTGAAGTCCTTGAAGTGTTTAATGGACATAACCTGAGACTGGTACTGCAGGGACACCTTCATGCCTATGAGGATATTTACGTGAATGGGATCCACTTCATCACGGGTGGCGCAGTAAGCGGGAAATGGTGGAGTGGTCCGCGCTTTGGAATGGAAGAAGGCTTCCTGATGGTGCATGTATCGGGTGATGAGATAAAATCCGAATACATCGATTACGGATGGAAGGTGGAGGAATGATCTTCATTATTCTCCCAGCACCACGACTACATCATTCTTCTCCAGAGCGGCTTCAAACGGAACCAGGTTGCCTTCGATCTTCTTGCCGTTGAGGAGGATTGAATCTACGCCTTTCTGGACGCCGGCGGGATTATTGACCGTAATGGTGAATTCCCTTCCCCTGAAAGTCCGGATAACTTTATATTCCTTCCAGCCGGCCGGGATGCATGGATCGACCCTGAGTCCATCGTATTCAGGCCGGATACCAAGTATGTATTGCGTTATCGCAGCATAGTTCCATGAGGCGGTTCCGGTCAGCCAGGAGTTCTTTGCTTCTCCGGGCCTGTAAGCATCCTTACCCGCGATCATCTGGGAATAGACATAGGGTTCTGTCCTGTGAAGCCCGTCAATCCCTTCCAGGTAGGAAGGTGCAATTTTACTCCAGTATTCAAAGGCACGGTCCCCCCTTCCGATCATGGTTTCAGCGATCATGATCCAGGGATTGTTGTGGCAAAAGATCCCGGCATTTTCCTTATAACCTTCTGGGTAGGAAGTAATTTCCCCGTATTTGACTATATACCTTGTAAACGCCGGATTATTCAGCACGAGGCCATAGGGGCAATCCAGGTATTTTTTTACCGAATCCAGGGCCTTTTCTGCCTGTCCGTCTTCCACACCGATCCCTGCCATCACGCACATTCCCTGGGGTTCAATGAATATCTTGCCCTCTTCACATTCATGGCTGCCCACCTTTTTCCCGAAATGGTCATAGGCCCTGACAAACCATTCTCCATCCCAGCCGTGGGAATCAACAGCACTTTCCATTTGCCTGATATGCTCTTCCGCTTCTTCGGCCAGGTCCATTTCCCCTTTCCTTCTGCAGAGATCCACAAAATCCTGGCCATAGAGGATGAACATGCCAGCTATGAAGACTGATTCAGCCTTCCCTCCCTCCTTGTTCTCCGTTGTCTGGAAAGATTCACCAGGTTCTTCCGAAAAACAATTCAGGTTCAGACAATCATTCCAGTCCGCCCGTCCGATCAAGGGGAGTCTGTGCTCACCCAGGTTATTGACTACATGGTAAAAGGAACGTTTCAGGTGATCAAAGAGTGGCTGTATGTTATTCTCATCATTATCATAGGGCACCAGCTCATCCAGTATGGACCAGTCCCCCGTCTCCTTAATATACGCCGAAACAGAAAGGATCAGCCAGAGCGGGTCATCATTGAAATTCCCGCCCGTCTGGGCGTTTCCCCTCTTTGTGAGGGGCTGGTACTGATGCCAGGCCCCGCCATCCTCCATCTGGGTGGAGGCAATGTCAATGATCCTTTCACGGGCACGATCCGGTATCTGGTGAACAACCCCGATCAGGTCCTGGTTTGAATCGCGGAATCCCATTCCTCTCCCGATGCCTGATTCAAAGAAGGATGCACTACGGCTGAAATTAAAAGTGACCATGCACTGGTATTGGTTCCAGGTATTTACGATGCGTGCCAGTTTATCATCAGTATGTTCAACCCGGTAAACAGACAACAATTTATCCCAGTATTCCTTCAGTTCCAGGAAGGCTTTTTCCACTTTATCCGAAGAAGAGTACGCCTGGATCATGGCATGAGCATTGGTTTTGTCGATGACCTGGTGTGACTGGAATTTTTCGTCCCGCGGATTCTCCACATAACCCAGGATAAAGATGAGTTCCTTCTTGTCATCCGGACCCATTTCTATATCCAGGCAATGGGAAGCAATGGGAGACCATCCATGTGCATGCGAGTTCCTGGAACGGCCCTCGAATACAGCCTCTGGAGAATCAAATCCATTATACAGGCCCATAAATGATTCACGGTCTGTGTCGAAACCACAGATCTCAGAATTAACGGTAAAAAATGCATAGTGATCACGCCGCTCCCGGTACTCCGTCTTGTGGTAAAGGGTCGATTCTTCCACCTCCACCTCACCGGTGGAAAAATTCCGCTGGAAATTGGTCGTGTCGTCATGTGCATCCCACAGGCACCACTCGACGAAAGAGAAAAGTTTAAACCGCCGTGCTTCACTGGTTTTGTTCTCGAGCATTACCCTGTGGATCTCTCCATTAAATCCGAGCGGTACAAAGAATGTGGATTCTACAGCCAGTCCATTCCGCTCACTCTGCAAAATGGTATATCCCATCCCATGCCTGCAGCGATAATGATCCAGGGCAGCCTTCACAGGTTTCCAGCCCGGTGACCAGACATCATCTTTTTCATTGATATACAGGTACTTTCCGCCGGTATCCATAGGTACATTATTATACCGGTAACGCGTGATCCTCCTCAGCCTGGCATCTTTGTGAAAGCTATATCCACCAGCAGTATTGGAGATCAGGGAGAAGAATTCCTCCGTACCCAGGTAGTTGATCCAGGGCCATGGAGTTTCTGGATTATCTATCACATACTCCCTGTTCTTGTCATCAAATGAACCGTATCTCATATTTTTTTACAACATTATAATTGCTTACACTATTTCGCAAAGTTTTTAAGCTGTGGACCGTAGATATGGACAACGGAAATAATCCTAATGGAAGCGTTCTGATACGAAGGAGAGTACTTCGGGAAGCGACACCCGCCAATAAGTCCACCTATGGACCCCATCCCTTATCCTGAACTCATGCGGGATTTCTTTTTTCCTCATGGCAATATGAATAAGTGAATTCCCCTCGTATAGAAAATCATCATCCCCGCAATCAATATACCACCTCACTGATTTAATTTCCTCGGCAGGCAAGTCAT
>JAZGGT010000141.1:0-4066 GCA_036480555.1 Bacteroidales bacterium
ATGACACTGATCATGAAAGAACTAATCTCCGGGATCTAATGCCGGGTACCGGGTGAGAGCACACAGGTTTTCTTGTAATTGCGGACCTTACCCTTCGCATCAAATATTCTCACATAAACCATATAGAGACCTGTCCTGGCCTTTTGTCCATAATCATTAATCCCATCCCAGGTAAAGAATCCTTCAGATCCCAGCAGTTGATTTTCGGCTATCGTTTTGATGACCCTCCCACGGGGATCCATCACCAGTATGGTGGCCATTGCACCAGGATGAGGAAAATCATATCTTATCATCACAAAATCATGATGCCCATCCTGGTCAGGGGTGAAGATCTCCGGTTCAATCTCAATCTCCTCATTAACGGTCGCAGAAAAAAGGCTTTGTGAATTTATCCTGCCCGGTGTGGCATACCCTTCGGTTGCAGCAGCCGAATGCCAGTTCGAAGCATAGTCCGAGGGAAGGTCAAAACTTATCCTTTCAAGGGAAACACCTTCGGCAGAGGACAGCAATGGATAATGCATCTGCTGCTTATATGAAATTTTATCCAGAACCTGAAGGTATTTATCCAGGATCATCATGGTTCCTTCCCTATCATCCATGACAGGCAAGCCTTTACAACTTATCAGTGTTTCAGGATCATGAACGTAGCAGCAGTCCATGAGTTTGTCCGTATCATCTGTCACTGCCAGGTAATCACCCGGGAAGAAGAGGTGATGTCCGCCGGTAACAGGAGATACAGATTCGATCTGGCCGTTTTTGGTGTTTTGCTTTGCTATCCTCAGATCCGCCAGATCAAATGTTTTCAATCCTGGATTATGGATCTCAATGAACCGGGGACAGTATGGTTGGGGGTCAAATAAAATTTCAGAGATAAATACTTCATTTATGGCGGGCAGGACTGGTAGTGCAAATCGCTGTATCCATCCTGATGAAAGCGACAGGCCAGCACAATCGACAAGATTTTCAGATATTTCCAGCTGATATTGCTTGCCCGGATCAAACCCCTGATCAAAATGAAGGATTGCTGTCCGGTTATCAGGAGCAAGGCACTCAATGTATTGAGGGTATTCAAATCCCTGGTTAACCAGATAATTACGTGGTTCAATCAACGAACCCGGATCCATAACCTCACTGAATTCAATAACAAGGGTGGAAGAATCTGGCAGGTAAAGGTTCGCCAGCGATGGTGGCAACCGGTCAGGATTATCCCGCTTCACACTGTTTTCCTGACCCGGAGACCCTCCCATCCTGCTTTTTGAGGTTTCCCAGTTATCCCGGTTCATACATTGACGGTCAGGGTCTACTCTCTCAAGTGCCCAACCGCCACCCGCATAATAATCGTTGTCATACATGGAGGGATCATATTCCATCCAGTCAATCAATATATTTTCCCTGTCTGACAGCAGG
This sequence comes from Bacteroidales bacterium, assembly GCA_036480555.1. Classification (GTDB taxonomy): domain Bacteria; phylum Bacteroidota; class Bacteroidia; order Bacteroidales; family SM23-62; genus SM23-62. The sequence continues at coordinate 1,408 of JAZGGT010000141.1, forward strand.
AGCACTGCTCCATCATTGGGTAAGCTGGTGCGGGATGTTAACAATCCCAGGAAGGGATAGTCTGATCCATAAAGGTTAATAGTACCTTCATATCCTAAAACCAGGTACTTACCCCCTGGAATTACAATAGGGGGGAAAAGGTACACTTTATTGCCTGTGCTGAAGGTCCATCCCCCAAGATTAGCAGGATAGGGGCTGCGGTTGTACAATTCAATGTATTCGAATTCGGGCAGCCCGATTGCGGGAGAAGGATCGGACATAATTTCGTTAAAAACTATATCATTGGGACCGGGAGCAAAATACAGAAAATTAAACTTCAGGGAATCTGCGAGGTTTCCTTTTTTATCCTCCAGTTTAAATACAATCAAAGTGAGGGGTATTTTGCCCGGGAAGGGCTCACTGAATACCAGCCTGCAGCTTTTTCCGGAAACCATTATCAGGGAATCGGGAACAGCCCCGACGGGGTTGAGCAGGAAGTTTCCTGGCACCATGCACCCTGAATTATTCACAGGCTCTGTAAAGGTCAGCTGGATGGTATTTTGATCGATAACCTTACCAGATGCTATAGAAGGAGGAAGGGTATCGGGTATGAAGAGTCCGGAAATACAAAGATCATCAAACCAGAATTTCCGGTCCTGTTTCGAGGAATACCTGTAATAGATCCCGAAGTAATCCGGGCTGATTATTGCTGTATCCATTCCTTCACCTATCATCTCCCATATACCATTAGTATTCTTTTCCAACAGGACCTGCCAGATTCCATTTTCTTTTCGCAGAACATTCAAATATGCTGGTCCATGGCCAACACTTACCTGCCAGTTCAAAGATGTTGTTGCCAGGATCTCTATATGGTCTTCGCTCATTTTCCAGAGTTTAAGTGTATCATCCGATCCGGTAAAATTGACCCCCAGAACATATCCATTTATCTCTCCACCCGGAAACATTTCAAGTTCATTGCCGTCAGCTGCAAGAAAAACGGCCCAGTGGTTGGCAGAAGACGGAAGGTAGCCATGCCTGATACGAAACTTCCATGAGGTAAGACGTGCATCCAGCTCAAGGCTGTCAAGAGGCAAAGCAATCTGGTCATGGTTCCCGACCGAATCATCCATGGAATGATGAAGGGAATACAGTCCTGAGAGGGATTCATCAGATTGAATCTGCCAGGTTGAATCCCTCCCCTGATTCCAGTTAAGCAGTGATCCATCTTCGAAGTCAATACACCATTGGCCATGTAACCATACCGGGTAGCATAAAAAAAACAATACCAGCCTTTTCATTTCAAATTATTATTATGATTTTTGCATGATTATTAATTCAAAACTATTATCTCATGAAAGTTGCTGTTGTTGGAGCCACCGGACTAGTCGGAGGCGTTATTATGGAAGTACTCGAAGAAAGAAACTTCCCCCTTACTACTCTTTATGCCGTTGCATCGGAAAAATCGGTTGGTAAAGAAGTAATATTTAAAGGGGGAAAACATAAGGTGATCGGCATGCAGACAGCAGTTAACAACAAACCGGATATCGCAATCTTTTCGGCCGGCGGGGGAACCTCAACGGAATGGGCTCCCATATTTGCAGAAGCCGGAAGCGTTGTCATAGACAATTCCTCAGCATGGCGTATGGATCCAACCAAGCGTCTGATTGTGCCGGAAATCAATGCAACGGCCATCGGTCCCGATGATAAGATCATTGCCAATCCTAATTGCTCTACCATACAGATGGTGCTGCCCCTTGCCCCCCTGCATAAAGCCTACAAAATCAAAAGGATTGTTGTTTCGACTTACCAGTCTGTTACCGGAACAGGGGTAAAGGCTGTTCGGCAAATGCAGGATGAGCGGGCCGGTGTAGAAGGAGAGAAGGCCTATCCTCATCCCATCGACAGGAATTGCCTTCCTCATTGTGATGTATTCCTTGATAATGCCTATACTAAAGAAGAAATGAAAATGGTCAATGAGACCCGGAAGATCCTGGAAGATGATTCCATCATGATAACAGCCACAACTGTCAGGGTTCCGGTCGTCGGAGGCCATTCCGAGTCCGTTAACCTCGAATTTGAAAAGGGCTACGAGATCGATGATATCGTGAAGCTTCTCTCTGAAACTCCCGGAGTGGTTGTCCAGGATGATGTAGCCAATAATGTGTATCCTATGCCAAGGTATGCGGAAGGGAAAGACGAGGTATTCGTGGGGCGGATCAGGAGGGATGAATCCAGGGAAAACTGTCTGAATATATGGATAGTCTCGGATAATCTCCGGAAGGGGGCAGCCACCAATGCCATCCAGATCGCCGAATACATGGTCGAGAATAAACTGGTCTAGCTACACCCTGCATTAATACAGGAAGTCATCGTAAGGATAACGTTTGGCGTGGATCTCTTTAACCTTTTCGTACAGGAGATCACGAATCTCCTTTATATTCTCTAGTTTCTTAGCTGAGATAAATACACAGGAGCCATTGCTTTTTGCCATCCAGGTTTTTCTGAGATCATCCAGGCTTATGTTTTCACGGGTATCCGGACTCAGATCATCTTCTTCCTTTACAACGTAGCGGAAGGCATCAATTTTATTGAAAACAATGTAAGTAGGCTTATGCCGGGCATCAATTTCAAGTAGAGTCTGGTTTACAATGTCAATCTGCTCTTCAAAATTTGGATGGGA
>JAZGGT010000142.1:0-5588 GCA_036480555.1 Bacteroidales bacterium
GCCCCGGTCTGTGCACCGGCACGTTCAACCATTATTACGGGTATGTATCCCCCTGGATTAGGAACACAACATATGAGAAGCACGAATGAGGTCCCGGATTTTGTGCGTCTGTATCCCGGCTATCTGAGGGATGCAGGGTATTACTGCACGAACAACCGGAAAAAGGATTATAACCTGGTCGAAAAAACCGATGAATGGAATGAATCTTCAGAAATGGCCCATTATAAGAACCGTGCACCCGGACAGCCCTTCTTTGCCATATTTAATTTCACGATCTGCCATGAAAGCTGTATTCACAAGACAATGGAGAAGCTGGTGCACGATCCGGCAGCCATGGATATCCCTCCCTATCACCCCGATCTTCCGGAGATCCGACATGACTGGGCCCAGTTTTATGATAAGATCACCATGATGGACACGCTTGCAGGGAACATTCTAACAGAACTGGAAGAATCCGGACTGGCTGACAGCACCATAGTCATTTTCTATGGGGATCATGGTGGCATCCTCGGGCGGAGCAAGCGGTTTATGTACCAGACAGGTCTCAGGGTGCCCATGATCGTACGTGTTCCCGATTTATACAAACACCTGGCACCCGGGAGGAGAGGATCACGAACGGACCGAATGGTTAGTTTCATTGACCTTGCTCCCACCCTCCTGAACGTTGCAGGTATACCCATCCCCGAATACATGCAGGGGAATGCCTTCCTGGGACAAGACCAGCCTGATGATTCGCCTTATACCCATACCTTCCGAGGGAGGATGGATGAACGCTATGACTTTTGCCGGGGCACCTTCAGTAAAGACTTTCATTACATCATCAATTATATGCCTCACCGTATCTATGCTCAGCATGTTGAATACCTCTGGAAGGCGCCTTCCATGAGGGCCTGGGAGAAGGCCTACCTGAACGGTGAATGTAATCAGGAACAGAGCCGCTTTTTCGAGACCAAACCATTCGAGGAACTATATGACAGGGCTGCAGATCCCTGGGAAGTTAACAACCTGGCAGATGATCCTGCCTATGCAGATGTGCTTGAAGAATTAAGGGAGGCTACCCTTGACTGGCAACTCACTATCAGTGATGCAGGGTTTATACCTGAGGCACTGCTGAAAAAGATAAATTCCGGCGGCAAAATATATGATTTTACCAGGACCGATGCATACCCTCTTGAAAGAATACTTGAGACAGCAACCATGGCGGGAGCCGGGGACCCGGACAATATCCCGGAACTAAAATCCAGGCTGAGGGATGCCAATCCTATTATCCGTTACTGGGCTGCCACAGCCGGGATCATCATGGGAGGCCCGGCTTCAGACATGATCCATGAGCTGGAAAAAGCTTTGGAAGATGAACTCCCTGAGGTACGCATTGCAGCTGCTGAGGCTCTGTTTGGGCTGGACAGACAGGAAGAAGCACTGGAAGTGTTCAAAGAAACCCTGTTCAACGAAACTCCTGAAACGGTATTGTTTACCATCAATGCATTGCAGGAACTGGGACCGGATGCGATGGTCCCCGCACTTCCTGAACTCCAAAAAGTTAGTGAAAACAACGAAAACAATTATGTAAACCGGGCCGCCCGTTTCGCCCTGGAGACAATTGAATCATTATAATGATAATTAAAACCATGAGAATTGTCCTGATTCATCTTGGTTTCATTGGTTTCTTAATGACATTGCACTCCTGTTCCCTGTTCCCGGATAAAGCTACTGTATCAGAGCAGGCGGATGGCACCTGGTCCCTTGAGATGGGAGCAGCCCGTCTGCTGGTTGATCCAAATGATGGTGCCAAGGATATTTCCCTGCTCATAGGGGACACCGAGTATATAACCGGGAAAGACGTACGGAAGGAATACTATGGCAGCTCTCTTTGGATCGCCCCACAGACCAGATTCTGGCCCCAGCCCAAAACCCTTGATTTCGGACCGTATTCTGTCACTGAAGTCGAACATGGCATCAGATGCACCAGTGAGCCGGATGAAGAAAACGGGCTTCTGTACATTAAAGAAATCAAGGCGAATGCTCTGAAACAATCATTCATCCATCGCTACACCATAAGTAATGTATCAGACAGTATCAATGTGTTTGCAGCCTGGGAGGTGACCAGGCATCCCAAGAAGGGGATGAGCCTCTTTCCTTTTGGAGATACATCGGCCCCGGGAACCCGCTACCTGGATGCCTCCATTCCCATGACTGTAAGCGCAGGAATGGTATGGCATGAATATGATCTCTCACAAAAAGGCCATCCCGGAAAAGGTTCCAAAGCCACTATCGATGGGCGTAATGGCTGGATCGCTTACATTTTTGAGGGGTATGCAGTGGTCAAAGTTTTTGCGGACGTACATCCTATGGACATCATGCCGGGAGAACAGGACGTGGAAATCTATGTTGACAGCAGGTTTGATTATATCGAGATTGAAGTCCTCAGTGAAAAAACCGAACTGGCTCCGGGGAAAAGCCTGGAATGGCAGGTTGAGTGGAGAATTCTTGAAATACCTGCCGATATGGATATAAATCCCGGCAACAGGGATTTACCTGCATTTATCCAATCCAGCCTTAAATGAGAATCACTGCGGGAATATGGATCATAGCCCTGTTTCTACCAGTACTGAACGGATGCAGTGAAAACAGGATTAATATTGATGTATGGTATGGAGACAACCAGGCTTTCGGCAGCCCTGGAAACCCTCAACGGGCGATCAATATCCTGGGAAATATCCAATGTTCTCAACCCATAATAAGGCTTGAATATTCGCTTAACGGGATGGATTATCAGCAGCTTTCTATAGGTGCTGACGGCAGGCGCCTTGCAAGGGACGGTGATTTTAATGTAGAGATCTACAGGCACCTCCTCCTTGAAGGGATGAATGACCTGCGGATCCGTGCCTTAGATTCAGTCGGGGATACAGCTGAGAAAATGATCAACATCCGGTATACCGGGAAGGAAACCTGGCCCCTGCCCTATTTTATAAACTGGCAGCATATTAAAGCGTCCGGAAACGCTAAAGAGATACCTCAGGATAGGTTGTATCTTATGGATGGAAAATGGAGGATTGAAAACGGCCGGATAAGGACAGTGGAACCATATTATGACAGGGTGCTTGCATTTGGCGATTCAACATGGGAGAACTATGAGGTCCGGACCGATGTAATTTTCTATGATCACAGTAAACCTGACCCCGGTCCCCCGACCTTCGGAGTGGCCCATGCGGCCATTGCCTTCCGCTGGCCCGGACATGATATTGATACCTACCAGCCCCATGTAAAATGGTATCCACTGGGTGCCACCTGCGAGTTCAAGATCTCTGCCGGCCGGGACAGTTGCCGGTGGAGGATGCTTTACGGGCAGCGGCCAAAGACGGAGAATACAGAATGGAACCGTCATATTGAGCTGGGAAAACTTTATAAGATGGCTGCCCGTGTTGAAACCATTGATCTCACAACAAGCCGGTATTCGGCTAAACTATGGGATGCAGATCTGCCGGAGCCTGTCCAATGGGACCTGGTGGGGATCAAGGAAAATGAGACTATGTTCTCAGGATCTGCCCTGCTCCTGTCGCATAATACCGATGTGAGCTTTGGTAATGTGTCCATAACAAAAATACCTTCAGAAGGACCACAACCTGGTGATATCTATCGTGAATATGCTATCAACCTGAAGAACGGGAACTGGTGGAGGGTCACCGATCCCGATGCCGGGCATTCCGGGGCAGCTGACTTTCTGCCGAATCCGGTACTGGAAATCAATATTGATGACCTGGAAGGAGCTGTAAGGGCGGAAATCCTGATGGATATCTGGGGCGGGCATGCCGGTACCAGCGGTAAGAAATTCAGGTTCAATGACAAGGCCTGGATGGATGTACCCAAGGTACCGACCATCCCTCAGAGATCTGAATGCTACATGACGGAGTACAATGTGATCCTGGACCTGCCACTCAGATACCTGAAGGAAGGAATAAATACATTCGAAGGTACCAGCGGTGGACAGATCTGTTATAACTTCAACTGGGGTCAATGGGGCTGGTACGTTATGATGGTCAGGGTTTATTACGGTCCGGGTAAGTCGCATGCCGTGGGACAGATCACATGGCCTGCATCTGGTGGCACCATTTCCGAGAACCCGGAGATAGTAATCAATCCTGAAGATCCCGGGAATGTGAATAAGATACAGGTAATTGGTAATTATTACGGGTATGATGAAAATGGGGATGGCCTTTATTTTGACTGGCACCGTGCCTATCACGGAACAGAGATCGAAGGTCACATCGGCACTATTACACAGGCTCCCTACCATCTCACCTGGGATACCCGGTTTGTACCGGATCAGGATTCGGCCGGCATATTCCTGGTTGCCCGGATAAGGGACACGAGCGGTATCTGGTTTGTAACTAATGTGGTTAACAGCATCCACCTTGAACGACCGGATTCACTATCAGTAAGAATGTTTAATTCCTACGATATCCCGGAGAAATTTACTGTCCGGGCCGGTAAAACATTGTCATGTAAAAACGATATTGAAACTTTAGAGAATGCCATAAGTTGCAGGATGTACCACAGGACATGGAATGCTGGTGATGATCATGCAGCCGGTGGACATATTGACAAACCCCTGATCATCAACGGACACAATTTCAAATGTTATGGAAAGAACCATTTTTTTGCCCTGTCCAGTGTAGAGATACCGGTTTCAAACCTTTATGAGGGCATCAATGAAATTGCCTACACTTCTGATACTGAGCATCACGGTATCGAAATTCTCTGGCCTGGTCCGGCATTTATCGTCAGGTACACTCCTTTAACCTTATCTCCGCCTGGAAACTGAACATATATTAATATACATCGAATTAAATGGATACTATGAAAACTAAAAAACTGGCAAGAAGTTGGCACTTAATAAGCTGTCTAATCCTCATGGGAACTCTTGTCGCCATTCCCCTGGGTGCTCAATACCCGGATTGGGATATCAACAGTGACATTGTAAATCCTAATGTAGGCGATCAGCAGACAGCTTCGCTGATCCTCGATATTGACAATGACGGGATCAAGGATTTTGTAATTACTGAACGTACAGCCTCCCCTTCTGTGGTATGGTATAAATACAATGGGACCACCTGGGATAGAATGGTCATCGACGAAACTCCACTGAGAATCGAAGCAGGCGGTGATTTTCTGGATATAGACCGTGACGGAGACCTTGATATTGTATTCGGAGGTGATTCACGGAGCAACCAGATCTGGTGGTGGGAAAACCCCAGGCCGGAATACCAGGGTACCTGGGAGAGGCACCTGATCAAAGACCACGGAGGAAAAAAGCATCATGACCAGATCTTTGTGGACTTTGACCACGACGGACAAGCAGAGCTGATATCATGGAACCAGCAAGACAGCCTGCTGTTGATGTTTGAAATCCCATCCGATCCCAGGTCTTCCGGTCTATGGAAATATTCTGTCATCTACAAGGGTCAGCCGAAAGACGAAGGCCTGGCTGGTGATTAGTCCCCAATTAACCATGAAAACCATGAAAATAGCGAACACAAACAGAGCCGCTCTCATATGGTTCGGGATGATGATCCTGATCTTTGTTTCCT
>JAZGGT010000143.1:0-2426 GCA_036480555.1 Bacteroidales bacterium
ATCAGCCGGCATATATATGAAGAACTCCAACCTGTCAGTACACTGAAGAGTATCATTTCCCAGATCAAACCCGTCAGGAAAGGGGAATCGGTCGGGTACAGCAGGAATTTCATTGCCCCGGCCGACATGACCATCGGTGTTATCCCTGTCGGTTATGCTGACGGACTCAGGAGGGATCTTGGACAGCATGGTATCTGCTTTTACCTGCATGGTACGGCAGCACCTGTACTGGGGACCATTTGCATGGATATGACCATGATTGATCTCAGCAATCTGGAAGTGAATGAGGGGGATGAAGTCATAATATTCGGTCCCGATCACCCGGTAACCGAACTGGCAGAAAAATTAGGCACCATCCCGTATGAAATACTGGCAGGTCTTTCAGAAAGAGTTAAGAGGGTTTATTTCCAGGAATAGAATATATTTATTAATTTCGAATCCCTGAAAAATGCCAGGAATGACAAACATATCGGTCATCATAATTACGCTCAATGAGGAGAGAAACATCGGCAGATGCCTGGAGTCAGTGAATGACATTGCTGATGAAATTGTCGTTGTTGATTCATATTCCACTGATGATACCGGAAAAATATGTAAACTCTACGGTGTAAGATTCATACAGCACAGGTTTGATGGCCATATTGAACAGAAGAACTGGGCCATTGCCCAGGCAAGATATCCCCATATCCTCTCTCTCGATGCAGACGAGGTACTCTCACCCAGGTTAAAGGCTTCTATTAAGGCAGTCAAGGAAAACTGGGAGTTTGACGGTTATTATTTTAACCGCATGACTAATTATTGCGGGAAATGGATCCGCCATTCCAGCTGGTATCCTTCCCGGAAACTGAGGCTGTGGGACAGCCGTAAAGGGGAGTGGGGAGGCATGAACCCGCACGACCTGTTTGTCCTGGAGAAAGGAGCTACAAGGAAATTCCTGAAAGGGGACCTCCTGCATTATTCATATTACTCGATCCACCAGCACATCGAGCAGATCAATAAATTTTCAGATATAGCCGCCAAGTCTTTTTATGAAGTTGGGAGGAAGGCTTCCTGGTTCAACATCCTCTTCCATCCATTGTGGAGATTGTTCCGCGACTTTATTATCAAGTCAGGATTCATGGATGGTTTTTACGGCCTGGTCATCAGTCTGAATTCGGCCCACGAGACCTTCCTGAAATATTCTAAACTGCGGAAACTGTATAAAGATGCTGCTAATGCATCAAAAAACAGGATATGCTTTTTCAATAGCCTGATAACCTGGGGCGGAGGGGAGAAATGGCATTATGACCTGTCCACCGGACTGGCAAAAATGGGTTATAATGTATTTGTTTATTCCAATCCCAGGAGTGAATTAATGAAGAAAATTCAGGATGCCCGGATAAACCATCGTGGGATAAGTGTGAGTAATCTTAGTTTTCTGAATCCGATCAAGGTTTTGCGGCTCAGCAGGGTTTTCAAGAGGGAAAGGGTAAGAACATTGGTTATGAACCTGTCTTCCGATCTGAAAGTAGCAGGAATAGCTGCCAAACTGGCGGGCGTTGATAACATCATTTATAAAAGGGCGAATGCCATCCCGGTCAGGAATACATTCCTGAACAGGTTCCTTTACCGGCGGATCGTAACCCGGATGATTGCCAATTCTGAAGAGACCAAACGGTCCATTCTGGCCAATAATCCAAATCTTATCCATCCTTCCAAGATCCAGGTCATTTATCCCGGTATTGAATTGATAGACAGGGAGAAATTCAAGCAAAAGCAAATCTACAAGAGAAGGGACGGGGAAATTATCCTGGGCAACGCAGGCAGGCTGTCCGAAGAAAAGGGACAGATTTACCTGATCCACCTGGCGGAGATCCTCAAGGAAAGAGGGATCAAATTCAGGATACTGGTTGCCGGTACAGGGAAACTGAAAACCTGGCTAAAAAAACAGGCCAGGCAAAGGAATGTGCACAAGGAAGTGTTGTTCCTGGGTTTTATAGACAATGTAGAGCAGTTTTATATGGATATCGATATTTTCCTGTTGACCTCTTTATGGGAAGGTTTTGGTTATGTGATGGTGGAGGCCATGGCAGAAAAGAAACCGGTGATCGCTTTCGATATCAAAAGCTCGGCTGAGGTCGTTAATAATGGTAAAACGGGCTTCCTAGTCCCACGAGGTAACGTTGAAGCCATGGCCCTGAAGGTGATTGAGCTGGCATCCAATAAGAAGCTGCGGCAGGAATTTGGCAGCAAGGGTTACAAACGTGTTGAATCCCTGTTTACCATTGACCATACCCTTGAGGAAATAAGGGATTTTATCACGGCCGAGAATGGTGTTTCCCATAAATAAAATGGATATACTTCTCCGCCTGGTATTCAAACCGGAATTCAGCCCGGCTTGATATTGTATTTCTAATATTCTTCAGCATTACAGGATTTTCCTTGCA
>JAZGGT010000144.1:0-3900 GCA_036480555.1 Bacteroidales bacterium
CCTTCAACATGAAAAACAGCCATCCCCATTTCAGGACCCCATACATCGATAAAAGGTATGCCCGAGCGGTTACTTCCGGATCCGGGAATAATAAAATCCTCATTTGTGGTGTCGGTAATGCCAAGATTCGTCCAGGTTTCACCCCATTTCTTATTGAGAGGTTGCAAATACCTGAAATCGTGGCTCCTGGCTTCCGGATTGGTCAATTTCCTGTCCAGACGGTAATAGTTATAGAATACACCGTTGATTTTTAAATCTTTACCTGTCCGGTTGGTATAAGTACACCAGCTTAAGGCAACATCCGGATATTGTTCATACATTTCAACTACCAGAGATCTTTCGATTGCTGAATCGCTCCCATTTAAAGTCAGTCTCTTACCTGGCCCGAACTCAGGATCCTCAATATTTTGAAATTCATGTGAAGAGGTTTTAAAATTTTTATATAGAATATCGTCCAGTTTAATAAAATGAGGGGGTAAAGGATCCGATCCGGTCCTGGTTGAACGGTTCATTGATTGAACATTCCCATCAACCTCAAATTCAACTTTACAATACATTAAATCATCGAAAATGAGATGGATATTCCCGTTTCTGAATCGTATATTATCACCATCGATATCCAGTGAAACAGGTGACAGATCCTTGTTGTCGCACTGTATGAAAAATATGAACAGTGCAATAAAACAACCTGATAGATAATTTTTCAATAACATAATAAAATAAGTTTACTATTGTCTGATTATAAGGGCTCGTTCAGCTTCTTCCAGATACATCCTTGCTTCATCTTTTTCAGCCTCACTGCTGAAATTTGAAAATAACTCAATCCAGTTTCGAACTGCTTTCTGATAGGTTTTCAGGTATTCCACCGATTTTTCAACAAGGACGGTTTTTTCATTCTGTAAAAAATAGACAGGATTGGAATGGGCAAATACCGTTAAATTTCTCGGTAATATTCCAGGAGTATTCTGGGAAGTTACCCTTCCTGCAATCCAGGCACTTTCTGACAGTGTAACATCAGTTTCAAGATCCAGTGAATAGATCTCACGTTTTGTATAGTAATCAGGAAGAATTTCCCATGCAACGACATTGCCATTGACAATGATTTCCAGCCTCCCGAAAGGGTGTAATGATCTGGCTTCAACATGGACTTTAACGGTTTTTTCTCCCTCGAAAGGGATGGTTTCGCCTGAAAGATGATCATCAACACCAAAGGTCAGCATCGGGCCATTTGAAATAAAGCCCTGTCCGGATTTCAGTCCTTCGATCCAATTGTCATAAGTTGCATCTCCCTTGAGGTAAACATAATGGCGGTTACTGCCAACCGGAATTTCATCGCCCATCTTATCCGAACCTGCAGTAAGGGGAAGCCTGAATCCCGCATTTAAATATTGATAATACAGGTCCATGCCTCGCATAACCGTAAATTCTATCTGGGACATGCCTGAATAATCCCACGGCGTCCAGTGACTGGGAAGTTTTATCGGATCATCATATGTCATGAGTTCAAGGGCATCTATCAAACCGAGAGGAATGGCAATGGCAGATTCGAGTCCCGGCAGATTGGAAAAATGAGCCCAAACAGATGTGGCTTTCTGCACTCTGGCTTCCTTTAACCTTGGAGACAGAAGAAGATGCGGATTATTGGAACCCATAAAATTTAGCTGCCCACCGAAAGGTGCATAGGGTTGTATAATCTTTTTTAATCCCAGCAAACATATGTGCCCCATCTGCCAGTCCCTTATTTCCTGCCCTACGTATACAAAATGATCCTGAGTAGAAACTTTATCAAGCTTTCCCGTAAATTTTTCTATATCATACGTAAAATCACTGGTCAACAGGTTGACAACATGCAGGTCTTCTGCCCGCATCTGCAGATGCGCTGACGAGGTTTCCAGAAAATGGACATGTGTATCACCACTGTAATACCCCATTTCTGCCATATGGATCCAGCGCTTTAATTTAAATTCATTAACCTTCGAAACAGGATCAGACAGATAAACCAATTCATTGACCGGATATGTTTCAAGTCCATGCCGGATCTCGATGTACAGGCTGTCTTCCTCGGTGGTAACATTGAATGTACCATCTACATACCAGCGTTTTTTACCCAGGTAGTAAACATGTTCATGCTCTCCATCAAGGCTGACATCCAATCCCTTGCCACTTGTTACCGATACTGTGGCGGCAACCGGAAGTCCAGATTCAGCACTGATAATACGCCCCTGAAATGTTCTTTCACCAGAAGCATAAAAAGTATGTGTAATTACACAAGAAACCAGCAAGAGTAAAATGGATCTTGCCATTTTGATCCCTCCTTTCTATTTAATAAATCTGTGTGTTTCGGGGTCTATCCCGAGATTTTCGGCCATCGTGTCCCCCCACATTCTTTTCCGGATTGCCGGGGGGACATTATTTGCGTCCAACATCATGGAAAAGCGTTCTATGTTGCCGGGAAGTCCTTCCGGAGATTCATCCGTGCCGAATACGATATGTTCCCAGGCACTGGGACCATCTTTTAATGTATGTGGGTTGTTTTCTCCCTCTTCACCCGACCACCAGAGGATATCGTTCATTCTATCCAGCCGGTCAAGTTTTATGAATTTGAACAGGGTTGAACCGGTTACATCAAAGAACAGGTTGGGATTCCAGCGTGCGGCTTCAGCCGCTTCATCATACCACGGATTTCCCAGGTGAGCTCCCTGGATCTTTATTCTGGGGAATCCACGACACAGTGTATCCAGATACATTGGCCGCATTCGCGATGATGATGTCCAGGCTGGTTGATCATTGGCACGCCGGCTGGAAATACCTGTATGGAACAACAGGTACAACCTATATTCTTCACATAATCTGTAGGCCTGGAAATAAGATTGATCGTCAAAATTTTTCCGGGGACTGTGAAACTTCATTCCAACAAATCCTGCCTTCTTAAACTTTTCCACCTCCCGTACTGCATTGGGATCATCTAAATCCACACGGCCATAACCGATGAATACATCAGGATAACTTTTTATTGCTTCAACCATTAATTCCATATCTTTTATCCAGGTCAGCACACAGGCCATCGCGTTGTAAGGCCGGTAAATCCGGACCATATCTTCGACCCATTTCTCAGTGCCTCCGCAATGAATATGTGAATCAATAATGAATCCTGGAAGGGCTGTTGATCCGGAATATTCTTTCATCTCAGCAGCATCCACCCTGCTGCTTTGTAAAACAGGAGAGATCAAAGTGGTTGCTGCTGCAACTTTTACACCTTTATTAAAAAATTCCCTGCGTCCAATGTTGGTTGATGAGTTTTTCATTTTAGTAGTTTTAAGTTATATAGCAATCTTGCTTTTTAGCCTTTTCAATAAAAGCCAGCATATTTTCGAGTGGAACGTCCCCTTCCACATCATGCGCCGGGGCAAAAATATATCCCCCCTCTTTGCCCAGGTCCAGCAACCTTTCACTCTCTTCAATAACGTCATCCACAGATCCGTATGGAAGTATCCTCTGGGTGGATAAGCCCCCGTGAAACGACAGCCGGCCTTTATAAGAGGGCAATAATTTGTAGATATCCATAACTTCAGGCTGAAAAGGATTAAAATTATCCAATCCTATTTCAATGAGCGGATCGAAAAGTTCGTCCACGTCACCACAGGAGTGAATGAATACAAACTTGCCGGCATCCTTAACAATCTTGAATATCCTGGCTAAATATGGCTTTATAAATTCATTCCAGAATTCCTGCCCCATAATCAGCCCTCTTTGCTGTCCCCAGTCATCTCCTAACTTTACAGCGTCAATATCGAATTCGAGAGCACGTTTGATCTGTGTGATGTTATATTCACATATGGCACCCATCAATTCATGCACGAAGTCCGGATTTATAACAAAATCCATAAGTAATGCCTCCAT
>JAZGGT010000145.1:0-6148 GCA_036480555.1 Bacteroidales bacterium
TCAATCCCCAGCTCGGTCCGGATATCATCTTCTATCATGGAGGTAATGTTATGGGCTCCTTCCAGCGAAAGGCTTTTCTCGAGTTTAATATGGAGTGTCATCTCTGTATGTGCACCATAATGATGGACATGTATGTGATGAGGATACACGGCCGATTTATAATGCTTAGTACAGATATCATTGATTTTATTAAGGATTTGCTTGTCGGGTTTTTCGCCCAGGAAGGCATTGAAAACATCCTTCAGGATACCATAGGCCGCATGCAGGATCAGGAGCGTCACCAGGATTCCCATGGCTCCGTCGATCCACCAGATGTATTTATTCAGGAAAATCCCAGCCAGGATCGCAACCGAGGATATAGCATCGCTGCGGTGATGCCAGGCATCAGCTTTAAGGGACCTCGAACCGGATTTTTTTCCAACAATTATGGAATATCTGGCGAGTCCCTCCTTTGCCAGTACAGATATAGCTGTAATTACGATGGCGAGGGTGCCATAGTTTGCCGCTTCCCGCCGGACCAGCCGCTGAACAGATTCAATGAAGAACTCTACAGCGATCACAGCGAGTATTACCCCTATGATGGTGGTAGCCAGGATCTCCGCCCTGCCATGCCCGAAAGGGTGTTCTTCATCCGCTGGGCGGCTGGCAATCCAAACACTGAGAACCACGATGATGGAAGTAATGGAATCTGATAATGTATGCCAGGCATCTGCGATGATAGCCACAGAACCGGATGAAATTCCTGCCCAGTATTTAAAGCCAAACAGCAGGATATTTACCAGGATGGAGATCCAACCGGCCCGTGCTGCTAGTTTGGATTGGTCTGGCCGCATGCCTTAGCGGAAAAGATAACGAAAGGAGATGGCCAGGTCATCAAAGAAAAATCCGAAATCGGAAATAATATTCATTCCTGGTTTCCAATCAAGGCTAATGGAAAGAGGGATATCCAGGAAAGCATATTCCAGTCCTATTATCCCGTCAACTCCAAGGAAGAGAGTTGTACCGCCTGTGGTGGACCCGTAATAATCTTTTTCGCTGTCCCATACCCCCAGGTGTGCACCTCCACCATAAAAGAAGTAGAATCCTTCCGTATCGAATACCGATAAATGCCATTCGGCCAGCCCGGTTGCATTAAAACCGCCCCATCTGACCGTTAGTATCCCTTCCCCTGCCATGTTGGTGGTAAAAAAATGTTTGACTGAGATGCCTGGTGAAACACTGGCACGGAGTCCGAGTCCCGTGTGATAATCCTGTGCCTTCGAAGTGAATACAAAAAATAAAAGAACAAGTATGGTGAAGGTTATCCGTTTCATAGCTTACAGGTTTTATGTAAGCTACAAAATTAAAAAAATATCAATCATCCCGTACCGGATATCACCGGTCCGGGATGAAAGGTTCATCTTACTACTGTAATCTAAAATTAAACGGGAGGGTCCATTGCGTCTTGACCGGCTTCCCATCATTCATGGCCGGGGTCCATTCATAGGGCAATTGTATCACCCGGATGGCCTCATCGATGAGTAACTGTTTGTGTTCATCTGTATATTCAGCTGACTCATCACCATCTACAGGCCGATATCCGGCAACGACTATCCCCTCTGCCTTGGTAACCTCGGGTGGTGGGGCATCTTTTTTACCCTTTACAGGAGGTGGAGGTATCTTCCCGTTATTCTCAACATTGGCGATTACCTTCCCCTTTTCATCAATGACAAATTGAATATATACCTTTCCCTGCACACCATTTTTGTAAGCTTCCTCAGGGTATATCAGGTTTTTTGCAATGAATCTCCTGAATTCCATCACACCGCCAGCGGGTTCTGCCTCAACATCAGGCTTCAGGTATACCAGAGATTCTTCCTCAATTTCCGGGATATCCTGGGAAGCCAGGTCGGATTCAGTAGATGTACATGCAAATACATAGAATAGGGCCAGTGCTGCAGGAATGACCAACAGCAATTTTAGCTTACTTATTGTGGGTGATTTAGATTTTTTCATCATTTTTAATCTTTTTTGGATAATTGATTGGTTAAAATTGTGTGTTGCCGGCATTGATCGGATGCCGAACAACTGAGCAATTATCCTGAGCTGATAAGACTCAGGACTGTACCCGCGGTGTAAAACTGCCTCATCGGCAAGAAATTCATGATTTTCTGTAATTGTTTTCTTGTAGATCCAGACCAGGGGATTGAACCACTGAAATATAATCAACAACTCGGCAAGCAGGATATCAACAGAATGAAGCTGGCGAACATGAGCCTTTTCGTGCTCTATGATCTCTTGCATCATTGACCCAGAGTAATGCTTACGGCTGATAAATATATTCCAGAAGAAGGAGAAGGGGGGATAATTCAGCGGATGCAGGATCAACCGGAAAGGTTTTTCATACAGCACATTTCCCATCCTGTATATTTTCAGTATCCTGGACAGGTTGAAAAGAAGCCTTATAAAGAGTATGGCCACGACCATCCAGTAAACAAGGGTGATATACTGCCAGCTGTCCCATCTTGATAAATCCGGATTCACCTTGGACAGGGAATTAACAATCACCGGTTCAATCCTGTAGGCCATGAGCTGGGTGGATGCTCCTGCAGAAATGCTGATGTTCAGCAATGGAGCAAGCATGGAAAAGGACAGGGCAAATAAAAGGTAGGCCCTGTTGAGCCTGTAATAAGTTTCCTTCTTTAAAAATACCTTGTATAACAGAAAGAAAACCATCAGGCAGATGCCTGATTCAAGCATGTATAATAATAAACTATGCATCTTTCTTTTTCTTCTTAACGTTATTCATTAGCTCAATAATCCCATCGGCTTCCCTGATGTCTACCTTGTTCTGTTTGGAAAAAAAGGAAACCAGCTGCTCGATGGAATTACCGAAATAATTATCGACAAAATTATTCAGGTACTCTTTCGTGTAAACGTCCCTTGCTATCAGGGGGTAGTACTGGTGTGAATTTCCGTAAGCTCTATAATCAAGGAATCCCTTTTTCTCCAGGATCCGGCAGATGGTTGAGACCGTATTGTAAGCAGGTTTGGGTTCAGGGAACTGTTCGAGCACATCTTTTACAAATCCCTTTTCCAGGTCCCACAGGATCTGCATGATCTGTTCTTCGGCTTTGGTGAGTTCTTTCATTTTCATATTACTATAACGCAAACATAAACTAAATATTTCGTTTTATCAACTAAGACTTTAGTTAAATCAGAATAATAATTATAAGAGACTATAGATCAGGGATTAATGAAGGAAGGTGACATCGCCGATTATTACTTCTGACCTCCCGTTAACGTAAGTTACCCAGACTTTCCATACATAGGCATCCTGTACGGCCGGTTTTTTTCCATCTATATATCCATCCCATCCTTTGTACAATTCATCGGACTCATAAACAAGCTCACCCCAGCGGCTGTAAATAATCAGGCGATATTCATCTACATTGATGAAATGTGGATGGAATACTGTATTGTCGATCTCACCATCATTCCACCATCCTCCTGTGGAACCAGTACGGTTCCAGCGGAATACATTGGGGAACATGATATAGCCGTCACCTGCTGTGATCTTCAGCAGGTTATCCAGGGATGTGGTATCCGGACAATTATCCTTGCTCCAGACATATAGTGTGATGTTAAATTCTCCCTCTTTAGCATAGATATGATAGGGTTCTTCCTCCATTGAGGTAGTGCCATCACCAAAATCCCAGATATACTTTGTAGCATTAAGTGAAGAATTGGAAAATTTGAAAACCTGGTTCACATCCTCAGATGCTGACGGAAAAACGTTAAAAAGGGCCTGGGGGGTTTCATAAACGGTGACCGGTTGAGAAAACTCTGCTTCCCCGGAGAGTCCATATACCGTTAGTTTTACCATATAGGTCCCGGTAACATAAAATACATGCGTTGGATTTACCTCGGTGGAAAATGATCCATCATCAAAATCCCAGATATAAGTTTCACCATAGATACTTTTGTTTCTGAAGGTAACCGTAACCGGGGGACAAGCAGATGTGTCGGGTGCAAAATCAGCAATGGGCTCAGGTGGAAGAATGACGATTGATTTTACCGCAGTATCAGTACAGAACTCACTGTATACAATGAGTTCTATGCCATATTCCCCGAAATCAGCATAGGTATGGCTGCCTGGTTCCTTGTCGCTTGAAGTGGTTTCATCACCAAAATCCCAGTGGTATGACCAGGATCCCGGACTGGACAAATTTTCCACGGTTATTGTTGTATTGGGCCAATATTGTTTCGCGGGACTGGGGAAGAAATTGGCAATGGGTTGGGGATAAACCGTAATGCCCTTTTGAACACTGTCAATACAACCATTCAGGGTTTCGATCACCAGTTTTAACTGGAAGGTGGTGACATCGACAGATGAATTAATATAATGATGTACCACGTGTCCGTAATTAGTGGTGTCGATGGACCCGTCGCCAAAATCCCACGCATATCTCAGGTACCCGTAGGATGCCTGGATTTCAGATTCAACTGGACTGCAAACTCCGTCGTTGGTAATTGTTAAGGTAGTATCGGGCCGGGGAAAAACAGTTACCCGGACCAGGTCATTCAATAAAGTCTCACACAAGCCGTTATCAAATCGCTGGATTAATTTAAGTAAGCGGTATTCATTGAATCCGGGGTCAGTCATTACCGGAACAATAAAATTACCGGTATCGGGAAATGTTATGGTGTCAATGACACCTTTGTTTTCCCATACCAGGTCGAACAAACCACTCTGTCCCTGGATCCAAATCTCGATTTCTGTCTGGTTGATCTCATCAACAGCGCAGAATGAAGTGTCAGGCGTGTTGGTTCCTGCTGACGGACTTGGATGTACTGCAATATTTCTTGATACACTGTCCACACAACCATTGGTCGTCTCGATGACCAGTTGCATCTGGTAATTGGTATCAGACGGAGTTGAATTAAGGTAGGTATAGATCACATCACCATTATTGGTGCTCTGTATTCTTCCATCGCCATAATCCCAGTTATAAACTGAATACCCTTCGACTGCCTGGAAATGTGCTGTAACCGGACTGCAAACACCATCCGTTTCAATGATCAGGGTCATGTCAGGTCCAGGCCAAACCGTGACCCTTACCGTATCGTTCAGCAGGTTTTCGCATGCTGAGCCTGTACTCGTCTCAATGATCTTTATTAACCGGTATTCATTAAGGCCGGCATAATTATCGATGTTTACCTGGTATGCCCCGGTATCTGTAAAACTCATTGTATCGATGATCCCCTTATTCTCCCAGACCAGGTCAAATGTACTACCGTTATGGATCAGGATCTCAATGGAGGTCTGGTTGTTGTCCTTCCTGTCACAGAACGCCGTATCAGGGGTATTGAACCTGGCGGTTGGTACATCAAATACCTGAATGCTTATACTATCCCTTCCCACACAACCGTAAGCATCCGGTTGGGTTTCATAGACTACCCAGTGCAGGCCAGTCCCGGCCTCCTGGGGTGAGAATATACCATTGATGTTATCTGTGATCCCGGGACCTGACCATGTACCGTTCGGGTATGTGGCGACCAGTTGAAAAGGAGGATCATTTATGCAGGCGGGGGGTACAGGCGTGATTGTCACCGGTGGCGGGATCCGGACCGAAATAACGGTTGTGTCCCAACCGGCACAGCCATTTCCATCGACATAATCATACCTTATAATATGATTACCAGCCCCTGCCGTGGCAGGTGAGAAAGTCCCCGATTGAGCATCCACTATGCCTGTACCACTCCAGGTACCACCATCCGGGGAAGCTGTCATGTTAACATTGCCGCTGGTGGTACATAGGGGCGGGATTTCCTCAATCGTTACCCGGGGATAAGCAACGATCAGGATGATGGCCGTGTTGGTAACCGGGTCGTGGTCACCATTCACAGGATCAGCAGGCGGACCCTGGATATTGGGGTCATCATAGGGATTGCAAAAGTTCCAATAGCGCAGCGTGACTTCGAAATATTGTCCGACCAGTTTATCATTGGCCACGTTCATGACCTCGCTCACCTCCCCGGAGCCGATAACAGGACCTGGCAGGGTTATCACGTTACCATAATAGGGGTATGCCTGCGGGTTCCCATTGATGGTGACCGGGGCGCCGGTCATGGTGATGTCCGTGCCATAAACCCATTGTATCCACCT
>JAZGGT010000146.1:0-2364 GCA_036480555.1 Bacteroidales bacterium
TTTTTTATACCTCTGCCTGATCATGGCAGGCTGTAGTTCACCCCGGGCTGAGATCCGTGAAACGATGTCACTTGCAGGAGAGTGGAACTTCAGGGTGGATTCACTTGATGTCGGACTCACAGAAAAATGGTATACCGGATCATTCGATGAGCAAGTTAACCTGCCGGGTTCCATGGCCGAAAACGGAAAAGGTGATGAAGTGACGTTGAGTACTGAATGGGTCGGAAACATTGTGGATAGTTCTTATTTTAACGATGAAAAATACCGGAAATACAGGCAACCTGGCAATATTAAGATACCCTTCTGGTTAAAGCCAGTGAAGCATTATATGGGCCCCGCCTGGTACCAGAAAGAAATTGGTTTACCGGATCACTGGCAGGGCAGGAGAGTGGTCCTGTACCTCGAAAGATGCCACTGGGAATCAAGGGTATTTGTCAATGATCTGGAAGCCGGCCACCGGAACAGCCTGGCTGCACCTCATACCTATGATATTACGGCATTACTGACCCCGGGGATAAACAACATAAGCATTCGTATCGACAACCGGATGATCATTCCGGTGGGTGTAAATTCACACAGTGTCAGTGATCACACCCAGTCAAACTGGAACGGGATCGTGGGAGAGATCAGCCTGGAGGCAAGTTCTCATGTTTTCATAAAGGAAATTCAGATCTATCCTGATATCTCATCAAAAACTGCCAGGGTGGCTGTAACCCTGAACAGGCAGAATAAAGATCCGTTTGAAGGTGTGATTGAGCTGAGTGCCGGCAGTTTCAACACGGAAAAAAAGCATACCCCGGACAGGGTTTCGAAAGAAATCACTGTTCCCGGATCAGAACAAACCTTCGAAATAGAATATCCTATGGGAGATAAGGTGCAGTTCTGGAGCGAATTTTCACCGGCTCTCTACCGGCTGGATGTGAAATTGAAAGATTCAAACAATGATTTACTGGATCAGCAGGCTGAAGATTTCGGCATGCGGGAGTTTACAGCCAATGGAACGCGGTTCCAGGTGAACGGACATCCCGTTTTTCTGCGCGGAACCCTCGAGTGCTGTATTTTTCCCCTGACCGGTTATCCCCCGACGGATGTAGCTTCCTGGGAACATATTCTGAACCGTTGCAAGGACCATGGCTTAAATCATATACGCTTCCATTCCTGGTGCCCGCCGGAAGCGGCATTTGAGGCCGCTGACAAGCTGGGGATCTATTTCCAGGTGGAATGCAGCTCATGGGCAAACCAGGGAACCACCATAGGAGATGGAAATCCCATTGATGATTATATTTATGCGGAAGGCGACAGGATCCTGCAGGCATATGGGAATCACCCCAGCCTTTGCATGATGGCTTATGGAAATGAGCCAGGCGGGAGTAATCAAAACCAGTATTTCGGTGACTTATTAAATTACTGGAAGTCCAAGGACAACAGGAGGGTATATACTGCTGGTGCAGGTTGGCCTGTGTTGCCTGAGAACGAATACCAGAACAGTCCCGAACCACGTATCCAGCAATGGGGTGAAGGGTTGGCAAGCAGTATCAATGCTGATCCGCCGCAAACCACATCCGATTACCGGGATATTATATCCCAGTATGATGTACCGCTTGTTTCACACGAGATCGGTCAGTGGTGTGTGTTTCCTGATTTCAAGGAAATAGATAAGTATACCGGTGTCCTCAAAGCGACAAATTTCGAGATATTTAAGGAAACCCTGGAAGATAATCATATGGGTGACCAGGCAGAGGATTTCCTGATGGCTTCCGGTAAACTGCAGGCCATATGTTATAAGGAGGAGATTGAGGCAGCATTAAGAACCCCCGGTTTTGCCGGATTCCAGTTGCTGCAGCTTCATGATTTCCCCGGACAGGGAACCGCATTGGTGGGTGTTCTTGATCCCTTCTTTGATTCAAAAGGATACATTACCCCTGCTGAATTCAGCAGGTTTTGCAAGCAGACCGTCCCGCTTGCACGTATTGAGAAAAGAGTTTTTCGGAATAATGAAACCTTCCATGCCGAGATTGAAATGGCTCATTTTGGAGAGTACCCATTATCTGACCTGGATTTGATTTGCCGGATATCTGATGCATCTGGAGAAATCATTTACCAGGTTGTTTTTGAAAAAGATGCGATACCTGTTGATAATGCTATCCCTATTGGGTCCATAGATCATGATTTACAGAGTATTACCACTGCCCAAAAACTGACTTTGGAAGTTATTGCAGAAGGAACATCTATTTCAAACAGCTGGGATTTCTGGGTATACCCTTCTGATATCGAACCAAACCGGGGCGAGGTGTATATCACCGAGAGCTTGGACGGTAAGGCAGAGGGCATACTGGAAGATGGGGGATCCGTTTTACTGCTCAG
>JAZGGT010000147.1:0-8160 GCA_036480555.1 Bacteroidales bacterium
GACCTGCTCATCATTTAATTTCCCGTCCAGGTAATCAACAAAATACTGCTCATAATTTTGCCTGCTGATCTCCATATCTGTCTAAATTACTGCCTTAAGACTCCCTAAATATTCCTTTAAGAATACCCGTCCCCGGTAAATGTAAACCTTGACCTGGGATTCACTCAAGCCGGCGATCTCGCCAATCTCCTGGTACGAATATCCTTCATAGTCCCTCAACAGAATGACTGTTCGCTGTATCTCCGGAAGCTTATCCAATGCTGCATGAAGGATCTCCTGCAGGTCACTGTATTGCTCCTCATGGGAATAACGCTCTGGCTTTACCTGGTTAAAATCCTCTATTCTCTTATCTTTCCTGATCCCATCGATCATGGTATGGTAAGCCGTGGAGAACAGGTATGATTTCGATTTCTCAAAAACTACCTCTGCTACCTTTCTCCACAATTTTTCGAAACTGTCCTGTACAATATCACTCGCCTTATCCTGATCCTTGATGTTTTTCAGGATAAAACGATACAATCCGTCAGAGTGTTTTTCAACGCAATGATTGTATTCTGCGACAGTCATTCTTTGTGATTATCTTTTATAAGACGATTGAATATCTCCAAAAGTTACTTCCGGAATACAAATAATTTTATTTTTATTATTTGCTGAATTTCAGGAAAATATGAATGAAATACCAAAATTTAACAAAAAAAATACATTAAAATCTTGACAAGGCATGTTTAGAATACTATCTTTGACCAAACGTTCAGTCAAAAACTGTCAGACTTGGCAGTTATTTTTTACATCCTTTTTTGACTGAACGGTTAACCAAAATGTTGACTATGTCACCAAGAACGGAACAACAATTCGAAGAGATCCGGGAAGCCCGCAAAAAAGAGATCATGGATACTGCACTTGAACTTTTTGCTGCCGAGGGATTTGACAAAACCTCGATCAGTAAAATTGCCGGGAAAGCCGGGATATCGAAAGGATTGCTGTACAATTATTTCAAAAGCAAGGAAGACCTGATTAAAAATATCATCTTCAATGGTCTGGATAGCCTGACAGTATTTATCGACCCCAACCATGACGGGATACTGACCAGGGACGAATTACAATATTTCATTGAAGAATTTTTTGATGTACTGGAGAAGAATCAACATCAATGGAAGCTGTATTTCACCCTTTTCTTTCAACCTCATGTACTGAAACTGGTTGAAAAGAGAATGATCGTGATGATCAATACCTATATGAAAATGCTGGCAGATTATTTCAGGTCAAGAGGGTCCGAGGATCCTGAAACGGATGCACTCATGCTCGGGGCGGTGCTGGATGGGATTGGCTTTCATTTTATGGCAAATACAGCCACTTTCCCCGTGGAAAAAATAAAGCAGAAATTAATTAAAATGTACTGTTAAAACGATTATACAAATGAAACAATTCACAATTATAATAATCAGTTTGCTAATCTCCTATATGACTCCGGTTCACGCCCAGGATGCAAGGGAGATCATCAAGAAAGCAGACGAGAAAATGCAGGGGGAAGAAACTTCCCAGAGTACCATGACCATGACCATAGTTAGGCCGACCTGGCAGCGGGAGGTCACCTTTAAGAGCTGGACCAAGGGAAGGGATTATTCCCTGGCCCTGGTTACCGCTCCTGCCAAGGAGTCTGGCCAGACCTTCCTGAAAAGGGAAACGGAAATGTGGAACTGGAACCCAACCATAAACAGGCTGATCAAACTTCCGCCATCGATGATGTCACAGGGCTGGATGGGGTCGGATTTTTCCAATGATGACCTGTTAAAAGAATCGTCCATCGTGGTGGATTATACGCATACGATTATCGGGAAGGAGGAAATTGATGGCTGGGATTGCTATAAAATTGAAATGATCCCCCTGGAAGATGCAGCTGTTGTCTGGGGAAAGATATTCAAATGGATCGCTAAGGAGGAATTTCTCCAGATGAAGACTGAATATTATGACGAGGATGACTACCTGATCAAAACGGAACTTGCCTACGACATGAAAACCATGGGTGGCAGGCTGATCCCATCCAAATTTGAACTAATCCCTGAAGAGGAGGAAGGACACAAAACAGTTGTTGTGATGGACGATATAACATTTAATGAACCCATCCCGGACAGTTTTTTTTCACAGCAAAACATGAAACGGGTTCGATAGATCATTGCTTACCTGAAAATATAAAATCATGAAAGATTATTTTAAACTGGCCTGGCGAAATATCTGGCGAAATAAAAGGAGAACACTGATCACCATTGCCTCGGTTTTCTTCGCCATGTTCCTGTCCCTGATCATGCGATCCATGCAGGTAGGAAGTTATGGTCATATGGCTGATGGTATCGTGGAAGCCTTTACCGGGTTTATACAGATACACAAGGATGGATTCTGGGATGACCGGACCCTTGATAATACATTTGCTTACCAGACAGACATGGTCAGGGATATCGAATCGGCTGATAATGTAAAGGCGGTGATCCCAAGGCTTGAATCATTTGCCCTGGCTTCGACGGGTGAATTAACAAAGGGTATCCTGGTGGTTGGCATTGATCCTGTCAAAGAGCTGGATCTCACGCATCCTGACAGGAAGATCAAGGAAGGAAGGTATTTTGACCAAGATTCTGACGGAGTTTTGGTATCCGGAAGATTGGCAGAGTTCCTCAACCTGAAACTGAATGATACCCTTACATTGTTAAGTACAGGATATCATGGCGCCAGTGCAGCCGGTATTTATCCGGTCACAGGCATTGTTGAAATGCCAAATCCTGAGCTGGACAGGCGCCTGGTGTTTATGCCCCTGCCTATTGCTCAGGATTTTTACGGAGCGGAAAATATGCTGACATCCCTGGTGATTAATGTGCACGATTCGGATGATCTGGAAAATACCAAAAATGATATAGAGGGTCTGTTGGAAAACGGAATTTATGAGATCATGGACTGGAAAGAGATGAACCCTGAGCTGGTACAACAGATCCAGAGCGACCAGGCAGGGGGCTATATAATGCTTGGCGTATTGTATATGATTGTAGGATTCGGTGTGCTGGGAACCCTTATTATGATGACAACGGAAAGAAGAAGGGAGTTTGGGGTAATGGTTGCTCTGGGTATGCAAAAGAAGAAACTGGGACTCATCCTTATGATTGAAATGTTGATGATGGGACTTGTCGGAGCTGCATCCGGAATTATCGGCAGTCTGCCCGTAATAGGCTACCTGGTCCGTAATCCCATACGATTTACCGGGGAATATGCAGAGATTTTTGAGTCATATGGATTTGAACCCATTATGCCGGCCAGATTTGAAGGTTTCTATTTTGCAGGCCAGACGGCCATTGTATTGATCATCTTCATGCTGGCCATTATCCCACCCATATATTCTGTGCTCAGGCTGAAGGAAATTAAAGCATTGCGTTCATAAACGAAATAAAAAATAAAAAAATGATCTGGTCAATTTCATGGAAAAATGTATGGCGTAACAAGATCCGCTCACTGGTAGTGATCGTTGCGTTTACCTTAGGCATCTTTGGTGGTGTTTACATGGTGGCAGTATTTGTTGGCATGATTGATTCACGCGTAAAGATGGCCATTGGGAATGAAGCTTCTCATATCCAGGTTCATCATCCTAGGTATCTGGATAATAATGAACCGAAATATACCATTGATGATTATCAAAAATATGTAAATCAAATTGAAAAGCTGCCGGAAGTTAAAGGAGTCAGTCCGCGGATCAAGATCCTTGGCATGGCCAGCACTTCGGGAAATGCATCAGGTGTCATGATCAACGGGGTTGATGTTGACAGGGAAAGTCAGGTAACCGGGATTGCTGAATCATTGGTTGAAGGCGGGGGATCTTTTTTCGAAGAAGATGGAAGAAATCCTATCGTTATAGGTGAAAAACTTGCTAAAACACTCAAACTGACTTATTATAAAATAACCACCAAGGACCTGGACAGGCTCTCCGAAAATAAGAAAATGCGTACAGTCCTGCCCCTGCTTGACTCACTAAGGGATAAACAATTCCGGACAGAGACTGACTTTGAAAAGGCCCTGGCAGATTTACTGGGCAAACCAGAAGCTGAAAAGTTCGCATTCCATTTAAAAGCAGCATCCATCAAATACAGGCTCAAAAGAAGGATCGTATTAAGTTTCCAATCGCTGGATGGTCACATCGCCTATGATGCCTTCCGTGTGGTGGGGATTTATAAAACAGGGAATTCAACCTTTGATGGACTTAATTTGTTTGTTCGCATGTCAGATATAGCTCCTGTAGCCAGTATGCAATCAAACCAGGTAAATCAAATGGCCATCCTGTTATCATCTGTGGAATACGATGACCAGGTGGCTGAACAGGTCAGGGAAATCATGCCGGGAATGGATGTGCAGACCTGGGACGAGATCATGCCGGAAGCCGGTATGTATGCCTCGGCCATGGACTTTTACCTGTTTATTTTTATGGTCATCATATTGCTGGCCCTTGGTTTTGGCATTGTAAATACCATGCTGATGGCAGTGCTGGAAAGGGTCAAGGAACTGGGTATGCTTATGGCCATAGGAATGAATAAGAAAAGAATTTTCAGCATGATCATGCTGGAAACCGTATTCCTGGGAATGACCGGAGCAGTCATTGGCATGGCCATTAGCTATGCTCTTATCTGGTATACCGGCAGGACCGGACTGGACCTTACATCCCTCTACCAGGAAGGTTTTGAAGCCATGGGATTCAGTCCCATGATCTACCCGACCATCGGGTGGCAATCCTTTTTTCAGTTGATCCTGCTGGTTGTACTTACAGGGGTATTGGCTTCTATCTATCCAGCAAGAAAAGCGATGAAGCTAAATCCTTCAGAGGCTTTAAGAATTGATATGTAATGAAATTAAAATTTTATCATGAAAGTAATTGAAATTGAAAATCTGGAAAAGATCTATAATGAATCTGAGATAAAGGTCCATGCCATCAGGGGAATAGACCTTTCCTTTGAACAGGGTGAATTTGCAGCCATTGTCGGTCCATCAGGTTCAGGTAAAACCACCCTGCTGAACTTGCTTGGTGGATTAGACAATCCGACCACCGGAAAGATTACAATTGGAGGAGTTGATATCAGCTCACTAAAATCATCCGCGTTGATCAATTTCAGGCTGTCCAACATCGGGTTCGTTTTCCAGGCTTATAATCTGATCCCTGTGCTGACAGCTAAGGAAAATGTTGAATTCGTTATGCACCTCCAGGGAAAACCGAAAACAGAAAGAGATGCCAGGACGAAAGAACTGCTTGAATCCGTGGGATTGGGAGACCGGCTTGACAGCCGGCCTTCGAAACTATCAGGCGGGCAACAGCAGCGGGTGGCTGTGGCACGTGCACTGGCTTCCAAACCCAAATTTGTACTGGCTGACGAACCCACTGCGAACCTTGATACAGAGGCAACTGAAAACCTGCTGGATATCATGGAAAGGCTGAATCGTGAAGAAAACATCACATTCATTTTTGCTACCCATGATGCACGTGTGATGAAAAAGGCCCGCAGGGTGATCACCATCGAAGATGGTAAAGTCCTGTCTGATATTACAAAATGATCATTTCATGAAAAAGGCCGGTCTGTATATTGTTTTGCTTGTATTCTCGATGTCTGCTGCTGGCCAGGAGAAGTTCAGTTCCTTTGAATTCAAGGGATATCTGTCCAACATGCAGTCTGCCATGTTTGAAGATCCCAGTAAGGACTGGATCATAGATGGTCTTTTCCATAACCGGCTGAATTTTTACTGGTATGGAGGTGAACATTTCAATGCCAGCATTCAGTTCCGGAACCGGCTGATGTATGGTGAAACCCTGAAACTCTTCCCTGGATATATAGACAATATAGGAAAAGAAGGTGGCCTGTTTGACCTGTCCTATAACCTGCTCAGCGGGGAATCTTATGTTTTGAATTCAAGCATTGACCGTATCTGGTTTCAGTATACAACAGAAGGTTTCTCAGCTACTGTTGGAAGGCAGAGGATTAATTGGGGGCAAACATTTGTCTGGAATGTCAACGATGTATTTAATGTGTATTCCTATTTTGATTTTGATTACGAGGAACGCCCCGGTTCAGATGCGGTGCGCCTGCAGTTCTATCCCAATTACACCTCAACCCTTGAAGTGGCAGTTAAGATCGACAGCGCTCATAAGGTCACAGCTGCAGCCATGTACCGTTTCAATGTGTTTTCATATGACATACAATTACTGGCCGGTATGCTGAGTGAAGAAGATTATCTGGGTGGCATTGGGTGGTCTGGTAATATTGGTGGTGCAGGTTTCAGGGGAGAAGCCACTTATTTCCACCCAAAACAAAATTTCACTGATACCTCGGGTATGTTTTTGAGTTCTTTAGGCCTTGATTATATTTTTCCTAATACCCTGATGCTCCAGGGTGAATACCTATATTCCAGCAATCCCTATACCTCTTCATATGGATTTATTGATTATTATGGCGGACCATTGACAGTAAAACAGCTTGCCTTCACTGAACATACACTTTTTGCCTCCGTCTCCTACCAGATCACTCCGCTGTTCTATGCTTCCCTGTCCGGCATGTACTTTCCTAAAATGAAAGGATATTTCATCGGTCCTAACCTTTCCTATAATATTCTGTCCAATCTAGACCTGGCATTCTTCCTCCAATATTTTAATGTGGAACAGGAAAGTCCCATAAACGGTGACAAATTCCGCCAGCGCATCACCCTGTGGTTCCTCCGCCTGAAATGGAGCTTTTAAAATTGGAATTGACACCCCGATTTTAAATCTTTACTCCTTTATTAATTATAAACCTGACTTCAGTAACTTTAATGGCCACCAATCCGTCGAAAATCATGAATGAGACCCAAAAAGAAATGAAGGAGGAAAAATCCGCTGATCACCTGCTCATCGTTTGGACAAGCGGTGATCCTGATGTTGCCCATAAGATGGTGTTTATGTATGCATTTAATGCACAGAAAAACGGGTGGTGGGACCAGGTTACCCTGCTTGTATGGGGACCATCAGCCAAACTCAGCAGTCAAGATAAGGACATTCAGGAATCCCTGAAAAATATGAAGGAGCAGGGTGTTGAACTTCTCGCCTGTAAGGGTTGCGCTGACCAGTATGGGGTCTCAGCCAAACTTGAGGAACTGGGAATTGAGGTCAAATATACCGGGACCTACCTGACTGATTTTATTAAATCCGGGGAGAAGGTAATAAGCTTCTAACACTCAGGTCAAGACCTGCGACAGAATAATTGTAAATATTCTCATCTTAATAGTATTACCATGTTTCAGATCCTGTCCAATTACCTGCTTTCGGCTTTCCGGAACATTATTAAAAACAAGGCCTTTTCCATTCTAAACCTGCTGGGCTTATCGGTCGGAATTGCAGCCTGCCTGCTGCTGCTGCAATATGTCTTCTACGAACACAGTTTTGACAAATCCCATAAGGACAGCAAAAATATTTACCGGGTAAGATATGATGGGTACCGAAACGGGGAGTTGATGTTCGCCTGTGCCGCCGCCGTACCTGCAGTTGGACCTGCTATGAAAGATAATTTTCCAGAAGTTCTTGAATACTCCTGGGCCTTCCCTGATGACGGTATAATAACCACAGGAGAAAACATTTCTTTCCGTGAGAGGAAATTTCAGGTAGCCACCCCATCCTTTCTGAAAATGTTTGATTGGGGATTGGTCCAGGGTGATACCTCAGCCCTTACAAAGCCATATACAGCTGTCATCACAGAATCCACAGCAAAGAAATATTTCGGTGAAGATGATCCAATCGGTAAGGAGATCATCTTTTGGGGCGAGCATTCCTGCGAAGTCAGAGGAGTCATCCGGGATATCCCTGAGAATTCTCATATTAAATTTTCACTACTTGTTTCAGCAGAGACCCTTCATCAACTTTCAGATAACGAGAGCAGGACAGCCTGGGGATGGTATGATTTCAATACCTACATACAGCTTGATGAAGGAGTGGATCCACTGAAATTTCAGCAAAAATTTGCCGATTGGCTGGCAGAAGAACGAAAAGAAGAATGGGATGAATACAATGGTTTCCAGGAGTTTATCCTCCAACCCATAGAGGACATCCATCTGCATTCCGATCTGCTCCAGGAATCTGAACCAGATGAGAACGGTGATGCAGATGCTGTTTTTATG
>JAZGGT010000148.1:0-2760 GCA_036480555.1 Bacteroidales bacterium
GAATGATAAAAGGGGATAAATGGTGTCAGCCTGGCCTGGTGGGTTAGTATATCCTTGATTACCAAATCCCCTTTGTCACATGTATCCAGGGCAGGCATATATTTTTTCAGGCTGTCGTTCACATCAAACTTACCTTCTTCAGTCAGTTGCATCAGGACAGGCAGGGTTGATGCTATTTTGGTTATCGAGGCTACATCATACAGGTCGGTTTTTTTTACCGAAACCTTCCTGGCATAGGTATGATATCCGAATGCTCTGTGATAGAAAACCAGTCCATTACGGGCTGCCAATATCTGGCATCCGGGCATTACTTTCTGCTGTATGGCATCCAGGGCAATGGAATCTGCTTTATATAATTGCCTGGAATCGATCCCTGCCTCTTCAGCAAGACCGTATCTGAGCCGGTAGTTTCCTATAGTGGTGATACCTGTTCCTGACTTATAGGATTTACCTGAACTGACGGGGAGTCTTCCGCTTGCCGGAATCCCGCCGAATATCAGCTGGGGACAGATCTGCTGTGCCAGTTCAGTATCCTCATAGCACATCAGAAGTCCTGCGAACTGATCTCCGAAGGATGAACCGCCCAGGCTGTAAGGATTTGCAAAAACACAGGCAATGGTTGGTTTCAGCCTGGAGAGCATATTCAGGAACAACACTGCATTTTCTGTGATGCCATAATTCCTGGATACCCTCATATCCGTGTTATGAACCCCGGCTATTACCAGGTTAAAGGAATCGAGCCTGTTTAACAATTTAATATAAGCATCAGCCGTGGTATCCCGCCGTATATTAAAATGTGTGGCAGGCACATAGAGATCAATGTATTCCTGGAAATTGTTTTTTACCGTACTTCCTATGGCTACTGTGGCCAGCTTCAAGGTATCCAGTCGCATGACCGGGAGGATATCCCCTTTGTTTTGGACCAGTGTCAGGGAAGCCTGTACCAGCCTGGATTGGGTCGTCCGGTACTCATTCCTGTGAAGATCTTCATACAGCTTTCCGGTCTCCAGTGGCTGGATATCGGGAAGGCCCACCCAGTATTTCGCAGCCAGGATCTTCTTGCAGCTCTCCTCGACCCTTCCCCAGTTAATTTCCCCCTTGCGGATCTTCTTCCTGATTGTACTGATAGCCCTGCCGATGTCAGACGGGATCAAAAGCATATCATTCCCGGCTTCAAATGCCAGGGCTTCAAGGTCACCGGGATTGTGATATTCATCCGCCCCCGCCATGTCAAGGGCATCTGTTACGATCAGCCCTTTAAATCCCATCTCCTCTTTCAGTATGCCGGTGACTATATTCCTCGACAGGGAAGAGGCAAGATTGCTTGTGGAATCAAGGGCCGGCAGATGAAGATGGGCAGTCATCACTCCTGCAAGTCCCACATTAATGGCTTCCCGGAAAGAATAAAGCTCGGTGGACCAAAGGCGTTTTTTTCCATGGGGGATCACCGGAAGGGTGTAATGGGAATCTGATTCAGTATCCCCGTGACCCGGGAAATGTTTGGCCGTGCACAATACACCTCCATCCTGCAGACCATTAAAATATGCTATGCCTTTGAGGCTCACATTCTGAACATCTTCCCCAAAGGAACGGCTGTTGATCACAGGATTCCGGGGATTGTTGTTTACATCCAGTACCGGTGCCAGGTTCATATGTACACCAATGCTTTTCATCTGGGCTGCAATATCGAGTCCCATTTGATATATGATCTTTTCATCCTGTATGGCCCCAAGCATCATTTGCCGGGGATAGCTAAGGGTACTGTCAAGCCGCATTCCGAGTCCCCATTCAAAATCCTGGGCGACCATCAGGGGTGTCCTGGCTGTCGCCTGGTAAAGATTGGTAAGATTTACCTGCCGCATGGGTCCCCCTTGAAAGAAACACAATCCGCCGATATTGTATTTTTTAATGAGTTTCAGGATGGATTCCACATGTTCATCACCCTTATTGGAATATGCCCTGACCATGAATAGCTGTGCGATCCGCTCATCCTTGGAGAGGGATTCATAGACAGAATCAACCCATGCATTATTTGTATCCAGGAAAGGCGGATCTATCCTTTCTGCCTGTGGAACAACAGGTCCTGTCATGAAATTAAAACTGGAGGTAACCAGTAAACCGGCTAGGATCACCAAAAAATTATAGATCGTCCGCTGAAAACGCATACTCACTGAAAATCTGAAATCTCTCATGACAAATATAACTGTCCTTAACATGTTATGTACGCATTTGGACCGAAAAACGTTATCCGGCATAATGAAATCTGTGATTTTTTATATTTTTGTGCCCGGTCAAGATTTTACTCATAATTATATAATCATGAAAAAGTTTTTCCTTTTTGCATTTTTCTTCGCAATGCTTTCACATTTCAATGTAAGTGCCAATGATGTGGCCAGGCTGATGCGATTCCCCGCCAGTCACGGGGAGCAGCTTGTATTTACTTACGCAGGTGACCTTTATACTGTTGACAGTGAGGGTGGAATGGCAAGAAAGCTTACCAGCCACAATGGTTACGAAATATTCCCACGGTTTTCTCCGGACGGGAGCCAGATCGCTTTTACGGGTCAGTATGACGGCAATACTGAAGTTTTTGTTATCCCGGCTGCAGGGGGGAGTCCCAGGCGCCTGACCTATACGGCAACCCTTTCGCGGGACAATGTTTCTGACCGCATGGGTCCGAATAATATTGTAATGGACTGGACACCGGACGGTAAATATGTCACTTACCGTTCCCGCAAACAATCTTTCAATTCCTTCATA